>JBBRJE010000290.1:0-4155 GCA_038219845.1 Bacteroidia bacterium | reverse complement strand
TTTTTATCTATTCAAAATATTGAAAAAAGTTGGACGGGAACTATCAGAAACTGGGGTATAATTCTTAATCAATATTTAATTATCTTTGATAAAAGGTGCAGACTCTAAATAACAGTTTACACAGTCTACTTTACACTCTCTGTTTTCTCTTCAGCCGAAAATCAGCATTGAGATAAATTACTTTCTGATCTATGCCTAACAAAATCGGGCTGACAACCGAGTCAACCGAGTTTTCTCTTCAACCATTTAACAGCATTGAGACATATTACTTTCTGAGCCATGCCTAGAAAAACCTTCATTCATACTGTAATATCAAGTACCATTCATTACATATATAATAAATCAAAAAAACCACCTTCAAATTGAAAGTGGCTTTTTTGATATAGTATTTCTGTATTTCATTCCTTCACTCTTTCATTCCTTTACTCCTTCGCTTCGCTATTCTTTCACTCTTTCACTCTTTCACTCTTTCATTTCTTCTTCATCGCCTCCGCAAGCTTCACTGCTTCATACACATTCACAATACCTCCGCTCCGGCATAATTTTTTATAGCTGATTTTCCCAGGATCATATGTTTTATCCTCTTCCTTGGCCTTTTCCGTTTTATCATCATCAGCAGGTTTATTCACTTTGCCGCTCACTTTGGTAACACTTTTTAATAGAATGGCTTTCACCTGCTCTGCCGTGAGGTCGGGATAATAGGCGCGTAATAAGGCGGCGCAGCCTGCCACAACCGGAGAGGCCATGCTTGTGCCCTGGAGCGTACTATAGGTATTATCGGGTGTGGAAGAATAAATTTCGGTGCCCGGCGCAAATACATCCACCTCCTTCTTCCCATAATTGCTGAAGCGCGCAGGGGTCATATCAGGTTGTGATGCTCCTACTTCAATCCAGGCTTTGGCTTGCCCGCTTTTATCACCATAATCTCGGGTGGGAAAATGTTGCTTGCCTTTTAAATTATAACCTTCGTTACCCGCAGCATGCACTATCAAAACATCCCTGTTCATAGCATATTTAACAGCCTCGTCAACGGCTGCCTTATTGGTACCGTAATATTTTCCAAAGCTCATATTAATCACCTTTGCTCCATTATCCACAGCATACCGGATGGCATTGGCTACGTCTTTATCACGTTCATCGCCATTGGGCACACAACGTACTATCATTATTCTTACATGATTGCTAATGCCGTCCATACCAATATTATTGGCCCTCACAGCACCTATTATACCGGCTACATGCGTGCCATGAGTGGCATCCGGACCTTTAACATCGGTATTCCCGTAATCACGTTGATTTACATTGGCATAATCATCGCCAACCAATTTCGCCCGGGGGTCATAATCCAGATTGAGCTGGTATTTATATTCTACTTCGCTATGTTCAATTGCGTCTTTTAATTCATTTTCAAGGTCAATATTCTCTAGCTTTTCACCACTCGCAACAATTCTATGCAACAGATTAAGAGCCAGAGCGGTCTCCGGGTTATCCGATTTATAGGAGCTGATATCCTCATTGGTTATCTTGTCTTTACCAATTTCTTTTTTAAGAACACGTAATGACTTTGCCATATTAAAATAATACTCATACTTTTTTTTCGCCTCATCATATTTAGCGGTATGCTCTTTCTGCACTTTTTTATAAAGCTTGAATTCTTCCTTCTTTTCTGAAGGGATATTTTTTTCATCCATATTACCATAGATTTTTTTCAGGTCACGGTAAAGACGTGTGAGTTCCAGGTTATCATAATTTACGGTACCATTTTTATTACCTATAAAATCCCATCCGTTGATATCATCAATATAGCCATTGCTGTCATCATCAATTCCATTTCCTGCAATCTCATTTGGGTTTACCCATATATTAGACTTCAGGTCTTCATGGGAAGGATCGGTGCCACCATCGATTACCGCCACAATCACATCCTGCGCTTTTTTATCCATCAGCAATTCTTTCAATGCCCTGTCGGAACCCACACCTGCGATATGATCCTGGCTATAATCGAGATTAAACCAGCGGTCGGGCGTCTTTTGTGCAGCCGACGAGATAATGATGAATAAAGACAGTAATAGGGAAGCAATATATTTCATAGGAATAGAACCGTTAATTTGGCTGGCAAAAATAATATAATTCCCCTTATCCATTTTGGGGGATTTTATGCTGTTACGGACGCCATGCCACGATTGCATAGGGGCTCTTCAGAAATAGAAACCAGGCCGATATATTTTTTCCTTCTTAGATTTTATTAATTGACCCATGACAAAATCCTCTGCGCTCCGGTAGGATTGAATATCAACTAAATTCTCATCAGGCCAGCAAGGGCATTAAGGGTTTATATTTTAAAAATATATTTTGTTTTTCCGGAACAATCAGTAATGTTTTGCTTGGAGAGGATGATCTGTTCATCAGGCCACTAAAGGCCTTGAATAACCACCTCGTTCGGCTTGTGGAGCCTAATAACGGCATTTTTTATATTGCCCTTGGTTATACCTTTGGATTAAGATTGAAGACGTTAACACAAATGGAAGATTGATTGGTAAAAGAATCGAACCGATCCATTATTTGCCATTTCCTTTTATATACTTGAAACCCGTCCCCAAAAACTGTGCTGTATCACCCAATTCCTCTTCAATACGAAGCAGCTGATTGTATTTCGCGATCCTGTCGGTACGCGATGCTGAGCCTGTCTTGATCAGGCCGCTATTCATGGCTACCGCTAAATCGGCGATGGTGGTATCTTCCGTTTCCCCACTTCGGTGGCTCATAATATTCGTATAGGAATTGCGGGTCGCCAGATTAATGGTATCAATGGTTTCCGTTAGTGAGCCGATCTGGTTTACTTTTACCAGGATAGAATTGCCGATTCCTTCGTCGATGCCACGCTGCAATCTTTTCACATTGGTGACAAACAGATCATCGCCCACCAATTGTATCTTGTTTCCCAATCTCTCCGTCAGCTCTTTCCAGCCTTTCCAGTCGTCTTCAGCCAATCCGTCTTCAATGGAAATGATTGGATATTTCTTACACCAATCGGCCCAGTAATTTACCATTTCGCTGCTTGTAAGCTTTTTGCCATCCGACTTTTTAAAAGTATACAGCCCGGTCTTCTCGTCGTACATCTCGCTGGTAGCTGCATCCATAGCGATGTATACTTCCTCACCCGGGATAAATCCGGCCCTGTCGATGGCTTTGATCACCAGCTCAATCGCTTCTTCATTGCTTTTGATATTGGGCGCGAAGCCTCCCTCATCACCCACATTGGTGCTGTATTTATTCTCCTTTAAAACAATTTTTAAGGTATGAAAAATCTCTGCCCCCATCTGAAGCGCATCACTAAATTTTTCTGCCTTCACCGGCATGATCATAAACTCCTGGAAATCGATGGAATTGTCGCCATGGGCGCCCCCGTTCACAATATTCATCATGGGGATAGGTAAGGTATTGGCATTGACGCCGCCAATATATCGATACAATGGCTGGCCTGCATGAATGGCGGCTGCTTTGGCCACAGCTAATGAAACGGCGAGTATGGCATTGGCGCCCATCTTACTCTTATTATCTGTGCCATCAATTTCAAGCATCACCTTATCAATCATATTCTGATCAAAGACATTGAAGCCGATAAGCGCCTTTGCAAAATTATCATTCACATGACGCATGGCCTTGAGCACGCCTTTGCCGCCATATACCTCTTTATTGCCATCACGTAGCTCCATGGCTTCGTGAACCCCCGTGCTGGCACCGCTGGGCACGGCAGCCCTTCCAATAATTCCGGCCTGCGTTCTTACATCCGCTTCAATGGTAGGGTTTCCGCGGCTATCGAGTATCTGGCGGGCAATGATAGAGTCAATTTGTGAATTCATCGTGTATTCGGTTAGTGCTAGTATGAATGAGGCTGCAAAAATAAAAAAGGATACAATAGCATGGCCTGTATTTTTCAACAGGTTGCTATTTCCCTGCTTTGAAATTTTTTCCACCGTTGTTGGTCTCCCGACCAACAACCCTCACCTCTTCTCTTCCACCGTTATTGGTCTCCCGACCAACAACCCTCTTCCACCGTTATTTGTCTCCCGACCAACAACCCTTTTCCACCGTTGTTGGTCTCCCGACCAACAACCCTTTTCCACCGTTGTTGGTCTCCCGACCAACAACCCT
>JBBRJE010000289.1:0-4169 GCA_038219845.1 Bacteroidia bacterium | reverse complement strand
TTTAATAATTTCAGCCTGGGTAAGCTCACCGGAAATGAATTGATAGAAGAGGTTAATGGAAATATCACAGTTAAAGGATCGGGGCTGAGTACGCGAACTATCAATACCAAAATAGATGGCAACCTTAAGAGTATAAAATTTAACCATTACACCTATCAGAACATTATCGCGCATGGTACCATCGCCAATAAATTATTTAATGGAACAGCGAGTGTGAATGACGATAACCTAAAGCTGGATTTCGCCGGGATCGTAGATTACAGCAAACAGGAATCTATTTTTGATTTCACTGCGAAGATCCGTAATGCCAATCTGAAAACCTTGAACCTCGACAGTTCCAATTCGGTGCTCAATGCCGATCTGCGTTTAGAGCTGAGAGGTAACAGGATCACCAATATTTATGGCACTGCAAAAATCCCATTGATAAGCTACCTGCGCGGTGGCCGCCTTTATGAATTTAAAAATCTCAACTTGCTCTCAGAAATCAGGAACAGCAGGCGTTTGATCAGGATCACCTCCGACGTGCTCGACGCTGAGATCGATGGGAATTATGATTTTAACGATCTGCCCGAAGCAGTGGAGAATGAGATGAACCTTCTATATCCTGATTATTTCAGACAATATCAGAGGGTATCAACTCAAAATTTTCTATTTAATTTTAACCTGAAGAAGCCAAAGGAATTTATCTCTTTGCTCGATCCGCAACTGGATCTGAAAGCCAGCTCATTCAATGGTTACTTTAACAATACAGACCATTCTTACGCCATCAATATGCGCGCTGAACAAATTATTTATAAGGATTATATTATTGATAGCATCGTGCTGAACTCTGAACGGAAGCCCAATGAGGCTTATGTGCTCAATGGCTCCACAAAAAAAATCCAGCAGAAAGGTAAGACAGCACCCTTGCTTACCACCGATTCCATTCATCTCATTTGCGGTGAGAATAATATCAAAGCGAATGTGAAGGCCTTCGACCGCTATACCGGCAATACATTAAATTTGATAGGCAGTTTTAATTTCAAAACAGATGGTATTGATATCCTGCTGGATAAGAGTGGCGGAATATTTAGCTCGGTTGACTTTAAATTTAGTCAGGAGGAAGCTATATTCTTAAATAAGAAAGGCGCACTCTTTAAAGATTTTAAAGTCAGGAGCGAGCACCAGGAGATAGTTGTGAATGGCATTTTATCTAATAACGCAGCCGACCAGCTGGAGTTTGCTATTCATAAATTTCAGTTAAACACCCTCAATTCATTGGCCACCAATATGGGTGTAAAATTATATGGCGAAGTAGAAGGCACACTTCGGTTAAGCACACCCTTCACGCACCCATATTACGCCACCGACAGCGCCGGGATCACCGTGAAATATTTCCAGGTAGACAATGATACTTTTGGAAATATGAATCTATACTCAAAATATAATCAGAATGATAATATTATTGATTCCCGCTTAAATTTCACTGATGGCGAGCTGAAGGATTTTAGCATAACAGGAAAGATTTATCCGAACAAGAAAAAAAATTACCTGGATCTTAAATTTGCCATGAAAGAAATTCCAGCCAAAGTGTTGGGCTCCATCCTTAAGGATGTGGCCAGCAATATAGAAGGCACATTAACTGGCGAAGGCACGCTTACCGGCACCTTCGACAAGCCGGAGGTGAACGGAAAAGCTGCGCTTAAAAATGGCGGCTTCACTGTGGATTACCTGAAGACACATTACCGTTTTGAGAACGATATTATCATCCGAAAAAATGCTTTTGAATTTCGAAATGCAAAAATTTATGACGAGAACCGCAGCGTAGCAATAGCCAATGGCAAAATAAGCCATACTTATTTTAAAGACTGGGCCATTGATCTTAATATCCGTAACTTTTATAATTTTAAGATACTGAATACATCTGCCCGCGATAATGATTTATTTTATGGCATAGGTTACGCCACGGGCAATGTATCTATGTCAGGCAAAATCGACAATATAAAAATGGTGCTGAATTTAAAGTCGAACCGTGGCACCATCGTTAATATACCCCTTTCTAACCCAGAATACAGCAGTAAATCGAGCTATATCACCTTTAAGGACAAATCACAAAAAGCGTATAAAAAATACCAGGTACTGGTGGGGGGACTGGAGCTGGAGATGAACCTGGACATCACGGAAGATGCATCGATAAAATTAATCTTCGATTCGCAATTGGGTGATATTATTGAAGGCACAGGCAATGGCAATGTCAATATCAATATTTCACCCACAGGCGATTTTACGATGTATGGATATTACGAAATAGTGCATGGTAAATATGTGTTCACCAAATATGATGTATTCAATAAACCGTTTATCGTGAAAAGCGGGGGTCGTATCACCTGGGATGGCGACCCTTACGGCGCCAAAGTAAACCTGGAGGCGGTATATAGCATCTCGCAGGCCAATGCCAGCAGCCTTGTATCAAGCACGGTGAATGCCAACCAGGTTGCTTATATCCCGGTCGACTGTATCTTGTATTTGAAAGGCTTATTGTTCAAGCCCGAGATCACATTTAATATAGAAATACCCAAACTCCAGAATTTCAATAACCCACAATTAGAGAATACGGTGAAAACCTATATCTCCAGCTGGCAGTCACAGATCGATGAATTGAACAGGCAGGTATTCAGCCTGCTCTTCTTTAAGCGCTTTTACCCTTTGGATAATGCCTCTGCAGGCCTTGGGGTGGAATCAGGAACTTATACTGCCGTTGGTGATTTAATCACCTCTCAATTAAATAATTTCCTTGGCCAGGTGTTCAACAATAACCCGTTGGAAATAGATTATAATAAATTTGACCAGAACCGAACAGGGATTTGGATATTTAAATTTAAAAAGATGTATAAGGACCGGTTTGTTTTTGAAGGGAATTATATTTACGACGGAGAACAGGCAAATAATTTTACCGGGAATGTATCGGCACAGGTTTTATTGGATAAATCGGGACAGCTGCGCTTTACCGTATTTAGCAAGAAAGCAAACAATACTTCAACGGCCAACCTGAATGTATTTACCAATGGCATAGGTTTCTACTGGAGAAAAGAGTTCAATTCCTTCCGGCGGAAGAAGCGGTTCCCATTGCCTAAGGTTGATGATACAACTACACAAACAGAATAAGCAGGAACTGCTGGGTCAATATTACCATGGATAAAATATTAATACCATAATGTATATCAACCTCAATGGAACCCTGCTTCCTGCTTCACAAAATAATATACACCATAGCAACCGCGGGCTTCGTTATGGCGATGGCATTTTTGAAGCCATGGTTATGCATGACGGAAAGGTAAAATTACTGCCTTACCATTGTCGCCGTATGGCAAAGGGGGCAAAAGTTCTTGAACTAAATATACCTCATGCCTTGCTGGAAGATCAAATTGAGGTGTCGCTGGAAATAATCCGGAAGGCCAATAATTTAAGTAATGCGCGGATACGTATCATGCTATTTCGTAATAGTGGCGGCTACTATGCGCCCCTTACCCATGATGCCGGCTTTATTATCGAATCGGAGCCAATGGAAAATAGAGGCTATGAATTTAATATCCTAGGGTTGCGACTTGGTGTCTATGAAAAAGTATTAAAACCAATCAATATTTTCAGCAATATCAAAACCTGTAACGCACTTGGGTATGTAATGGCCGGAATATATAAAAGCTCCGCCGGCCTGGATGACTGCATTATATTGAATGAGAAGGAAAATATTTGTGAATCCATCAGCAATAATATATTCTGGATAAAAGATAAAATCATCTATACACCTGCCGCTGCTTCAGGCTGCATAATGGGCGTGATGCGCGGCTATATATTAGAGCAGCTCAGGAAAAAGAATTTCAAATGCGAAGAAGGAGAATTTGGAATGCAAGCCATTCTGGATTCGGATGAAGTTTTTATTTCTGGCGCAACCAAAGGGATTCATTGGGTGGAAGAATTAATTTTCGAGGACAGAAGCTATCAGAAATCAAAGACCGTGACGAAGGAAATATATGATGTTTTGTTTTATTGCAACGATCAGCAGATATGGGATTTACATTGAGGTTATTTTATAAATTATTGTCGTTTAGTAAAGTATTTATTAATGTAAAATAGGTTCAGGTATCCGCTTCGCGGAAAGAAATGCATTTTAACACGGAGGACACAGAGAT
>JBBRJE010000288.1:0-4179 GCA_038219845.1 Bacteroidia bacterium | reverse complement strand
CTACAGTCCAGGTAGCCCTATTAGTGGTATCCCGTGCATCAACCCACTGATTAAGATTTTTACCATCAAATAAAATGACGGCATCGGAAGGAGGGTCACTGAAATTATTACCGGGCGTGACTATTGGAGGAACAGGGGTATAGTATTCTGTTTCATGTGCCTTTATATCGTTCAGGCTATCTTGTATATGTTTTAATTTCAGGCTGTCTGTTTTTTGTGCAAATACAACTCCTGAAAATAATAATGCTGCTAATAAAAAAAGATATGTTTTTTTCATTGATTTTATTTGATTTACAAGACTACTACCGCTATTAAAAGATAAGAGCATGGAGAAGATAAATTATACTTTGGGTAATTTAAAGCCGTTGTAGTATTCCTTCATCAGATATTGCTTATTTATAGCATCATCGGTAAACTGTCCCTTTGCCGCATCCCATTCGAGTTTTTTGCCGCTTCGAAAGGCAATGTTCCCCATTTGTGCCACGGTGGCTACATGTGCGCCCGCCTGAATGGAACAATGCAGGTCTTCCATTTTTCGTGATTTGATCACACTTACAAAATTTACCCAATGCTTGTCCAGCCCATTATCTGATGATTTTTCAAAAGGCCTGCTTACTTTGCTCTTACTTTCTTTTTCTTCTATCACTTCCCATCCGCCACGGTTAAGTATAAGCGTGCCGTTGTTACCAATGTAAGCAATACCATGATCGCGGTTGTACGATCCATTATCAATACCCATGGCAGAATCCCACACCATGTTGAAGCCGTCGAACTCGTAAAGTGTAGTAAGGGTATCCGGCGTTTCTTCATACAGGTCGGGGTAGGCGAAGCGGCCACCTAATGCAGAAACAGATTTAGGTATGGGCGATTTCATTCCAAGCAGACCATAGTCAAGGAGATGCACACCCCAGTCCGTCATTAAGCCGCCTGCATAATCCCAGAACCAGCGAAAATTGAAATGAAAGCGGCTTGGGTTGAAAGCACGTGTTTTAGCAGGTCCCAGCCACATGGCATAGTCAACACCGGAAGGTGGTGCAGTATCGGGTACAACTGGCCCCGGCTTCATCCATCCCTGGTAGCACCATACTTTTACAGTGCGTATGTTTCCCAGTTTCCCGCTCTGTACAAAATCAACCGCATCTTTAAAATGCTGCTGGCTGCGTTGCCACTGGCCTGCCTGCACCACTTTGCCATAATATTTTTGCGCACGTACCATAGCTCTGCATTCCTCAATAGAATTGCCAACCGGCTTTTCGCAATACACATCTTTGCCTGCAGCACAGGCGTTCATCATTATTAATGCATGCCAGTGGTCTGGGGTGCCTATAATAACTGCGTCCACATCTTTGTTATCAAGTAGCTTGCGGTAGTCGCCATAGGTTTTAACATTCGCTACATTAACGTTCAGTTTATTCAGGTCGCCCATTCGCTGGTCAAGCACATTTTTATCTACATCACACACGGCCACTATATTCACACCGGGTATTTTTAACGCAGCAGTAAGATTGGCCCAACCCATTCCTTTGGCACCTATGAGGCCAATGTTTAACTGGTCGCTTGGGGCTATGCGGCTTTTAAAAATAGCGAATGCATTATTATCCAATGCAGATACCAATAAGCTGCCCCCAACCATGGCAGCAGAGTTTTGTAAAAATCTTCTTCGGGAGTTCATGTTATCATTTTTTTTATAAAAGGGTTGTTTGAATATTATTATATCTTATAGTTGCTTTGACAAATTTTCTCAGCAAATATCTTGTAAAGAGAGGTTCAATATTAATCATACTACAAGCATCATTTAAAATTGATTGCTAATATACAGCAAAGGAATTTTATGGCTAAGAAAAGGCTAATTTTATTTGATATGGGGGAAGGTATTTGTTTGTAATATCAATTGCTTAAACGTAGCGGAGTGGAGAAATACAGGGAATGGTATTCCATAGTCGAAACGTCACAAGCTAAAAAGATGAAGATATGCACTTTAGTTATTCAGAGAACAATATGCCGGAACCGTGTATTAATGCCGGGGCTCAATGGAATTCAACATCAATTTAAATGAATAAAAGTGCCAACAGGTATTTTATTATAAACAAGCCATACAATATGGTATCGCAATTTACCAGCCCGCATGATGTAGTGCTGCTGGGTAATCTTGATTTTCATTTTCCTGAAGGAACACATGCTATAGGAAGATTAGATAACCACTCAGAGGGGCTATTGATATTAACAACCAATAAAAAAATTACCCGTTTATTATTTCAAAGCGCAGCACCTCATAAAAGAGTTTATTTGGTTCAGGTAAATAATCTTGTGAGTCAAGAAGCATTGATCAGATTAAGAAGTGGAGTTGCCATTCGTATAAAAGGTGGTGAAAATTATACAACACAGCCTTGTGATGTCTTAATCATTAGTAAGCCTGAAGAATTGTATATATATGACAATGGAATAGTTGAGCACATGCCCTTCACATGGCTGCAAATTTCACTCAACGAAGGCAAATACCACCAGGTAAGAAAAATGGTTGCGGCAGTGCAACACCGTTGCAAACGGTTGATCCGCATTTCTATTGATGACGTAAAATTGAGTAATTTAAAACCGGGAGAAGTACACGAAATCTCAGAAAAAGCACTGTGCATGAAACTGAAAATAATCCTATAATAAAGTTTGAGTAATTTTACAATAAACAATATTATGAATAGCATTTTTACATTCCCTAAAGCATTTAAATTAATTTTATTTTTTACCCTGGCGGCTATTATATCTTCCTGTGGCTCTACACGTAACAGCATCGCAGTAGAAGAAGGCTGGGAATTGCTTGGAGAGACCAAAGCTGGTTTTATAAGAGAGACCGATGTTATAAATGTGACGAGCAGGAATCAATTTACTGCTATCCGCTTTAAAGTAGAAGGACATGAAATTAAGTTAAGTGATCTGTCAGTATATTTTGAAAGCGGTGATAAGCTCTCACCGGCTGTAGATGAAATGATACCTGCAGGGCACGAAAGCCGTCTTATTGAACTGGCTCTTGAAGGACGAACAATAACTAAAATTGAATTTAAATACCGCACTAATAGCAGCATTCTGAAAGGAAAAGCAAGCATTCTTGTTTTTGGTAAACGCTACCATGCCGGATATTAGATGTTGCTGTTGAATTGTGAATGGGCATTGGCAGAGAAATAATTTTTACCTTCCACCTTTTATTTTTCAATTTTCAAATTTAATTAAATACCCCTTGAGAATTTTATTCAGGCGATATTTTGAATTGGCTTTCTGGATTAGTAGTTTAGGTATGTTAGCTTTAATGCGACCCGATACAGACCTTCATTATTCGTTCTGTTTTTTTAAATTCCTCGGTATCAATATATGCCCGGGTTGTGGGCTTGGCCATGCGATAAGTTATATCCTTCATGGTGATTTTAAGGAATCGTTTTCATCACATCCTCTTGGTATGTTTGGATTAATTGTAATCTATATAAGAATATATAAATTGTTATGCTTACATGTGTTTTCAAAAAATATAAACAATCCTTATGCAATACGATAACAACTCAGCATCTTTTAGTCCCGTTCTTTTAAAATTCCTATATGATGTTACTCCCGAAGAATTAGTTACTATTAATTCGTACACCAAAAACTTTAATGATGATGAGCTTACACATTTTTGCATGATATACCGGTCTAAAAGAAAAGATCCGCAAACAATATTGTTATTGTGTCTTCTTGGCCTTGTATTTATTGCAGGTATTCACCGGTTCGTGATTGGGCATACAGGTATGGGCATACTTTATTTTTTTACTGCAGGCCTTTGCTGGATTGGAACTATAGTTGATGCGATAAATCATAAAAACCTTGCCCTTGAGTATAATGCAAAAATGATCACCGAAACTTTGTCAATGTTGAATATGATAAGAAGTATACAAAATGTACAAAATTTATGAACCGGGCCTTTCAGAAGAATCCAAATTGTTTAAAAAATTCTTCTCTTCTTTTTTCTTTATTCCAAAATTGTATCGGGCATTAATACCAAAACGCCTTGTATCAGATTTTCTAAATCCCCTGGCTGAAATGCTGCCTTGCTTAAGGGTGAAATTATTATTATTGGTAAAAAACAAATCATTGCCACTAAATGTAATAACTAATTTCTTTTTAAGAAACTGTTGATTAATACTAAGATTCAATGCC
>JBBRJE010000287.1:0-4258 GCA_038219845.1 Bacteroidia bacterium | reverse complement strand
GAGCCAAAGCAAAGCTCCTGTGGTATCATATTTTGCTAAAAATATATCTTGTAATCCGGCGCTGGCAATTGTAGAGCTTGCACCACTCCCGAAATTTGCGGTACCTGAGAAGTACCCTGTTACGTATACATTACCATGCTTATCTGTAGCGCTACGGTAATATGCCATTCCATTTCCACCATTATTGCTGGCACCCTGCGCCCATCGAAATCGTTGAGAAAACGTAGTAAAAGAAATAAGAATAAACAGTAAGAGTAAAACTTGTTTCACGGGAAAATAGCTAGATCAGCAAAGTTAACTTAATATGCTTATAAACAAACATACGATCGCATAAATAAGAAAAGATGACAAGGTTTTACAAAAGCATAAGGATATATTAATTTCAAGACCTGTTATAGAAAGCAAAAGAGCTTGCCCGTTTAAAAGGCAAGCTCTAATTCGTGCTGTTAAAGCGTTTAATTTATTTTATTTCAGTACAGTTTTCGAACTTATAAACACCTGTTGCATCTTTTTTCCAAATCACTACTGAATAACGGAGATTGGCTGTTTTCCAGGCACTGTTAATTGAGGTGGTGAAAGTTTTAGCCACCACACGTCCGGCTTCAATAGATCCACTGGCCAAGGCATCCCCGAAGGTAGCAGAGAAAGCAGTACGCAGCACATGGTTATGCACCTGGGTAGGATTAGTACCTGAAGGGTATAAGTTTTGAAGGACTACGATTCCATCTTCCAGGATATAAGCTGCAATATAATAATCACCGCTGGCAGCTTTAAAAAACTTAGCTTTCACATCCAGGGTAACGCTGCTTCCATTCACGGTTTTACCAACATAACAATTCACCACAGGGGCAACTGAAGTGGTTTTATCTGATTCCCCTTTGATCTTGGCAGCGGTAGCATTGGGATCATTATAAACTCCTGAAGGAAAAATAAGGGTTGAACCTCCGGCAACACGGGGAACGGAACCGGATTTGTATTGCGCATAATTCATCAGGTCGTTGCCGGCAGTACACGACATCACGTCGGATGAATGAACGCTCATGGCCACAAGATTATTTTCGCCAATGACTTCAATGGCTTTTTCAAATCCCGGGATACCATAGGATCCGCAAGGCGGGCACCAGGTGCCGGTGACGTCCATAATAAAATATCTCTGCTTGCTCTCAGCCACCTGGCAAGTGCCGTCATCCTCGGTCGCCTCTTTATTAAAATTCACCGAATTGGGGTCTTTACAACCTTTAATAGCTGTATTTTTCTTTTTACATGATTGGGTAGCTGTGGTTAGTATTAATGCCACAAGAAGAAAGGGTATGATTCGTTTCATTGGGGGGGAAGTATTAAGATATGAATTATATTTTTCGCAAGTAAGGAGATATTTTCCATAATAAAAAATTTTGGATGAAAATTTTTGAATGCCAGCCGATCAAATCCCGCTATCCTGTTAAAAACTAATATCAAACGTTTTTGCCTTAATTAATTATCTTTGGCTTAAAATTGCATTATGAAATTTTTGAAGGTCATGCTTCTCTTTATACTGGTTCTGTGGAGCTATCAAATGCAGGCACAGATAACAGATTCTACACAAACAGATTCGGTGATAGAGGCTGAAACAGAGAATGAACAGCAGGCGGTAGTACCCGAACCCAAGGATTCTGTGCAAGCCATCGACTGGAGTGCCGTGAAAGCAAGGCTGGTTTTCGGCGGTAACCTGGGCTTATCTTATTATGCGCCATTCACCCTTTTTGAGATCTCGCCACAGATAGGATATAAGGTAAAAGAGAATACGATTGCCGGTATAGGACTTCAACTCTTCGGCGCAACAAATAAATATAATTCTTATATTCAATATGGGCCTGATTTTTTTGTGAGGGAGCATTTGATAAATATTTTTTTTGTGCAGGCCCAGTTCGAATATATTAATTTTGAAAATTTTATTTTACCCGGCAAACGGATCTGGAATCCAGGGATGCTCGTAGGATTTGGCTATGGTACCTATGGCTATAGCCTGGGCCTCTACACCGATCTGGTTCAAACAGAAAACAGTGAATTCATCTACCCAGGACATCTCTTCATCGGGCCAAAGAAAGGTACCGGCAGGTATCCCTATGGGGTCCCCTTCTTTTTCAGGGGCCAGTTATTATTTTAATTAATCAAAACAAAACTGATGCAGTTTAACGGCGTAATAAAATCAAAACTTTCAGGAGTAGGCACCAGCATCTTTGCTGTTATGTCGGAGCTGGCCCATAAGCATGAAGCCATCAATATGGCCCAGGGATTCCCTAATTTCATGTGTAATAAAGAGCTGATCACCCTGGTAAATAAATTTATGAATAAGGGCTATAACCAGTATGCCCCTATGCCCGGTGTGATGGCCTTACGTGAACAGATAGCGATGAAAACAGAGAAGCTGTATTCTGCAAAATACAACCCTGATACAGAGATCACCATCACGCCCGGAGGCACCCTTGCCATCTATGCGGCCATTGAGGCCCTGGTGATTCCCGGCGATGAAGTGATCATCATTGAACCCTGTTATGATTCATATACTCCCTCGGTGAGACTCGCCGGGGGCGTGGCAAAATATGCGCGGCTGCAATACCCAAAATATACCATCGACTGGAACGATGTGAAGAAGCTTGTTTCTTTTAAAACAAAGCTGATCATTATCAATACGCCGCATAATCCTACCGGTTCGGTGCTTACCGCTTCGGATATGCAGAAGCTGGAGAAGCTGGTGGACAATACCGATATCATCGTATTAAGTGATGAAGTTTATGAGCATATTATTTTTGATGGCCTCGAACACCAGAGTGTATGCCGCTTTCCCAAGCTGGCAGAGCATAGTGTGGTAATCAGCTCCTTTGGTAAAACCTACCATACCACGGGCTGGAAACTGGGTTATTTCCTGGCTCCTGAAAATATCACCAAAGAAATACGCAAAGCCTACCAGTTCATTTCATTCGCTGCCAATACACCCATACAGCATGCCCTGGCCGAATATCTGAAACGGGAAGAAGAATATCTCAACCTTCCAACTTTTTACCAGGAGAAAAGAGATTATTTCAGGAAATTGCTGAAAGGCAGTAAATTTAAGCTGCTTCCATGCAATGGTAGTTATTTTCAAAGCGTAGGATACGAAAAGATCAGTGATATTGGAGATGTTGAATATGCAAAAAAGCTCACCATAGAAAATAAGATCGCTACCATTCCTACTTCCGTTTTTTACCATAATAATATGGACAATAAAGTGCTGCGCCTTTGTTTCGCCAAAGACAATGAAACGCTGGAGAAGGCGGCGGAAGCGCTGATGAATGTGTGAAAATTAAAGAATAGCGAAGCGAAGGAATGAATACGGAATACAAATTAAAGAATGAAAGAATTAAAGAATGAAGGAATGAACGCAAAATACAATTGAAGAATTCAGGGCCTTGCAATTTAATGGATGGTACGTGATATTGCAGATTTGTTGAATGAGGGTTTTTGTTTGGCACTCAGAAAAAAATATGTTGCCATGCTGGTAAATGGTTGAAGTGAAACTCATTCTTTCATTCTTTCACTCCTTAATTCTTTCACTCCTTCACTCCTTCATTTGCATCCTCAGCTCCTGAGAACTTCGGATAGAATCGTATGCGATTTGATTTCCCGGAAATTCAGCAGATGGATCTTATAATAATGCAATAAGCCATGCAATAAATTATTGCGTAATGCATTGCCCATTTTCACTTCATGTAAAGTGCTGAAGGAGGCTGACAACAATTGTTTCAAGGCATGGCTTTCTTCTTCCTTCATAAAATCAGAATGCATATGATTGGTCATGCTGAAGATGCCGTCACGCATGTCGAAATAAGCGGCGGGCTCATTGTTATCATTAGGAAACAAACCGAGGTATCTGCTATAGCTCACCAGGAAATGATGCGGAAAAACGGGTGGAATGACTTCTGTTTCATTAAGGTACAGGAGTAAGTCATCAATAAAAATATAAAGTTCATCGTGCGGGGCATCATCGGCAATGGTTTTATAAAGCACCTCTGCCACAAATAAGGCCAGGGCCTGCTTCCCAAAGCTGGCCTGGATATTATGCAGCGGATCGTGGCAATGGGCGTCTTTGATGCTATGAAATGCGCTGGCCGTTTTGCCGCTGCTGATGTCCATATTAATGATGGTGAGCGGCATAAAAAGGGAAGCCCCCATCTTACTTCTCCTGGCCCTGAAGCCGCGTATCATAAACGTTCTTAATCCGAATTCCCTGGTGAAAATT
>JBBRJE010000286.1:0-4266 GCA_038219845.1 Bacteroidia bacterium | reverse complement strand
TGTGGGAGCAGTTTAGTAATATCCTGCCTTCCTACCAGGCTGCTTATAAATTCCCGGAAAGGGATCAGCGGATTTATTTCAGGAAGCCAGGCTTTGAGCGACTGCTTCATTGCAGCAATTGCGATCCGTTCACAACGTTCCATATTTATTCTGTTTCTTTCACTATGTTCACATTCGAGGAAGGTAATCTCATCAATTCCAAATTCCACTAATTTCTCGATCATCCAATCTGTTCGTTCACCACTCTTGGCAGGTGCTATAGCAAGATGTAAATGATATTTTCTCCATGTTGATTCTTCTTTGTGATTCAAAATTTTTAATTCACCGTTAATATGGAGTAATTCGGCGCTATAAAAATAACCTTTACCATCCGTTACATTGATGATATCTCCGGCTCTATGCCTGAGAATTCGGCTGCAATGCTTTGCTTCGTCGGTAGGCAATTGCGGCGTGATATTTAGATCGGGAGCGTAAAATAAATGCATAATCCGGTGTCGAAAATAAGGAATGAATTTTAATATTTACTTTGCATGATGAATATCGTAGTTACCGGGGGCACCAAAGGCATAGGCCGTGGTATCATAGAATTGTTTGCAGGCAAAGGCTTTAATATTTTCACCTGTGCAAGAAACGGGCAAGATTTAATTTCAATTAAGGAAGAATTGGAAGCGAAATATCCTGCGCTTCAAATCTATACCCAAACCTGCGATATGGGTATAAAAGCTGAAGTTCAGGAATTAGCAAAAATAATAAACACCACATTTGATACCATCAATATATTGGTGAACAATGCCGGACTGTTTTTGCCTGGAACCCTTTCTGACGAGTCGGAAGGAACTTTTGAAAAGCTCATGAATATTAATTTGGCAGGCAGCTATCATCTTACACGAGGCTTATTGCCGATGCTTAAAAAGACCCCCGGATCACATATCTTTAATATCTGTTCTACGGCAAGCATAACTGCCTATACCAATGGCGGAAGCTATTGTATAAGTAAGTTTGCCTTGCTGGGATTTAGCAAAGTGCTGCGTGAGGAATTAAAACCTGAAGGGGTGAAGGTTACTTCTATATTACCAGGCGCCACCCTCACCGATTCATGGGCCGGCACCACCATTCCTGCCGACCGTTTTATGCAGCCGGAAGATATAGCACAGGCGGTTTACGACTGTTTTCAATTAAAATCAGTGGTGGTGGAAGAACTGTTAATGCGACCGATGAAAGGAGATATTTAGGGTAATTAATAATTAATAATTAATAATTAATAATGGAGAATGGAGAATGGAGAATGGCTTCTCAGGAATTGTTTTTTGATTAAGGCCTACTCGTAAGGTTAGTGTATTTGAGAATTATTTTCGCCCATAAAAAAATCAGTAGTGGCAGCACAATCACCACCAATTTATTATAATTCCATGAAGTGGTAAAATCGAAATGCATGGCATGCTGTACGGCACGCGTCATGCCACATCCTATACATTCCCTGTTAAATAAAATTTGTGATACACAATAGGAAGGGCCTGTATCAAAAAAATCGGTGGGCAATAACCATAAAATAACTGGAATGATTATTAGCCCACCGAGAATAAAATATTTTTTAAACAAAGACTATCTGTTATTGGAAACGTAGATCAAAGCATGAATAATTCCGCCGATACAAGTAAATACCGTTAATAGAATATTAATGATCAAAGCCGTTGAGTCCTGCCAGTCAGAAGCCAATCCCACAGCTAATGGAGGTAAGAAAATAGCGAGGATGATTAATAGCGCATGGTCTACTGCATGTTTTTTATGGGTTCCTGATCCTTTTTTAAATTCATAAGGGGCAGTATACTTTATTTCAGGAAGATGACTGTTAACTACATTTTTAATTGCATTTTTAACAAAAACATTTCTTACCACTTTAGCATTAATAGCCTTTACTGCTTTGGAAGCATTAAAGCCGGTATTTGCTTCGGTAACGTTGGTCTTTTCAGTACTAAGGGCAGTAACCGGAGCTATATCTGTAGCCTCAGTAACTGGCACTGAATTTTCTTTTTCAATTTTGGCAATATCTTTTGCCTTAGCATTTCCTCTTTGAATATGACCATAACGTTCATTACTGCAGGAATTCAGTAAAAGGATCATGACTGCAATAAATGCAACCGGTTTTAAATTGGTATAAAATTTCATATTAGTATTGGGTTTAGAATTAATGTAGCAAAACTAAAAGTATTTTTCACAGCACAAAATTTTTGTTGAAATTATTAAGGAATAAAAAAAAGTAATTGATGCAGAGTTTAAAGGCCTGAAGATCTAATTTATTCCCAGTTTCTTTTTTATCGCTTCGGTAGTGATCGATTTCGGGCGTTCCAAAGGCAGGCCCAGGGCCCTGTCCCAAACCAGGGAAGCAAGCACTCCAAGCGAGCGGGATACACCAAACAAAACGGTATAAAAGTCTTCTTCTATAAATCCATAATGCTGGAGTAAAGCCCCGGAATGCGCATCTACATTAGGCCATGGGTTTTTTACCTTACCCAGGGATTCTAAAATCGGAGGTACGGTATCATATACATTCCAAACGGTATTCACCAGGTCATCATCTGGCATATATTCTTTTGCAAATTCCATCTGGGCAATAAAGCGTGGATCAGTTTTTCTAAGCACCGCGTGGCCATATCCAGGAACCACCTGTCCGGCAGTCAAGGTTTCCTGAACATATTTGGCAATCTGTTCTTTGGAAGGACGTTTTACACCCAGCTGATCGCACATTTTTTTAAGCCATCGGATCACCTCCTGATTGGCCAGCCCGTGGAGTGGACCGGCAAGGCCATTCATGGCCGCAGCAAAGGAGAGGTACGGATCGCTTAAAGCAGATCCCACCAGGTGCGTGGTATGCGCAGATACATTTCCTCCCTCATGATCGGCATGAATGGTAAGGTAAAGACGCATCAGCTTAGTAAATTCTTCACTGTCGTAACCCAGCATATGGGCGAAATTGCCAGCCCAGTCGAGGCTGGTATCAGGTTCAATATGTTTTCCATCCTTGTACACCCGTCGGTATATATAGGCAGCTACGCGTGGCAGGCGCGCAATCAAATTCATGGCATCTTCAAACTGGTATTCCCAATAATCTTTTTTATTTATTCCATCATGATAAGCTTTGGCAAAAACACTTTCAGTTTGCATTGCCATAATGCCAATGCTGAACTGCGTCATAGGGTGTGTAGTAAGCGGGAGGCTGTCGATGGTAGCGAACACATGTGCGGGCACATCCCATCGCGAGGTCCACAATTGATTAATCTCCCTGGTATTTTCAATCGTAGGCAATTCATCAAAAAGCATCAGGTAAAATAATCCTTCAGGATAAGGAGTGCTTTTGCCGGGGAGCTTTTCCCTTAATTCAGGAATAGAATAACCGCGAAAACGTATGCCCTCATTGGCATCTAATGCCGAAGTCTCGGTCACCAGGCCGGTAATGCCTTTCATCCCACCATAAATATCATCTATGGTGTATTCCCCAAATTTCTCCGTACCGTGATTTTTTATTAAGTCCTTCACTTCTGCTGCATAAGCAGAGGCCTTCTTGATAAACTTTTCTTTTAATTGCTCCATGACTTTCAGTGTGCTAAATTAGTGAATAGCAGTTTTACGAAAAAATGAATTTTCATTTTTTTTTGAAAATTGGGGAGGCAACTTTTATCTTGATCAATTGCCCGTTATGATTTCTTTCCGGGCCCTATGGTACTAGGAATAAAAACGAGGATAAGCATTTACTTTTTAAATTTAAACTTGTACATCAATTTAAGAGAATGTACTATAGCCTCCACAAAACAATGCGGGATGGAGCAGTGGTAGCTCGTCGGGCTCATATCCGCCATGGCGGACGTTAGGTTCGAGTCCTGCTCCCACTACAAAAAGCAAAACCTCAATTTCTATTCTTATTATTTTAATGTTTACTGTTTATGTTTTATTCTCAGAAAAGCATAATAAACACTATACTGGCTTTACGTCAAATTTAGTAGCACGTTTAAAATCGCATAATGAATTGGGCAATGAGTGGACTAAAAAATATCGGCCGTGGGAATTAATTTATACGATAGAATTCGCATCAAAGAAAGAAGCAATGGAAAAAGAGAAGTGGTTAAAGAGTGGAATTGGCAGAGAATATATAAAGAACCTTAATCAAAACTTGTAAGACCGATTAATAAACACTACCTTCGCCACACAAAACAATGCGGGATGGAGCAGTGGTAGCTCGTCGGGCTCATATCCGCCATGGCGGACGTTAGG
>JBBRJE010000285.1:0-4280 GCA_038219845.1 Bacteroidia bacterium | reverse complement strand
GGTGGAAGGTTTGCCATTAAACGCATTGAGCCACAATAAGGGCAAGGATTGCATTGCTTTTGCGGAGATAAAAACGGGCTTGGAAATGCTTCAAAATATAAAAATACAAAAACGAAATTCCGGGTATCGGTCGTTTGCGCCGATTTAGAAATAAACGCTGATTCAATATTTTTCCATTGTGTTTCGTCGTCATCCGCCAGCGCTTCAATTATATAGTTTCCTTCACTCTCTGTCACCGATTTGATATCAAAACGCTTATTGTCATAAATGAATTCGTCATCATTCACGAAGCGGGAATAATCATACTTTGAGAGGATGATTTTAGCAAGACGGGGATCGTGCACTGTATAGTCTTTTAATGCTCTGTGCTGCGACGATTTAACTAATTGCAGCGGGATATAAAGGAAAAAAGGCAGTAACAGGCTTATTGCGCTGAGGCACAATAAAAAAATAACTTTCCCTTTTGGCTTATTCACTTAAAATGTTTTTCTTACAGAGGCAACAAAGTTAATGCCCTGGTTGTATAATCCATAATATTTAATTCGTGACAGATGATCGGCATAAACCTTATTTGCAAGGTTGGTAATATTAAAGCCCAATTTAAAGCTTCCTTTACCAGAAGGGATCGTGGCGCCTGAATACAAATTGTAAAGCCCATAATCGCTGGTCGACGATTCGAATTGTGCGGGGTGGTTCTGCTGAAACATATAAATGCATTCTGCTTCTGCAAAAAACGTTTTTATTTTTTTATTGATATTTTTCTCATAACGCAACGCGGAGCTGAGCTTATATGCGGGGATGAAAGGCAAATAATCTCCATTATCCAGGCGGCCCCGGGTTAGTGTCACGCCTTCCTTCCACTGGAAATCAGGCATGCATTTGGGACGCAATGAAGTATAAAATTCACCACCTGTAAGCAATGCGTTTTGTTGCGTGTATTTATACATATCAAAACCAAAATATTTCATATTGGCAGATTCCAGATATACATAATTGAAAAAACGGTTATAAAATACGGAACCTGAGAAGAAATAATTTTTACCGTTGGCCTCTAAGGTAAGATCACTATTTACATTGTGTTCCACTTTCAAATTCGGGTCCCCCAATTCATAGCGGTATACGCCTTCATGAACACCATTCGAAGAAAGCTCTGCCAGGTTAGGAGCCCTGAAACCGCTGGAAACATTAGCTTTCAGCGTAACTCCCCCATTGATATTATAGACCCCGCCAAGCATGGCGTTGGTAGTAATGCTATTCTTGTTAAAGGGCTTGATTGGTTCACCCGGAATATTTAGTCCGCGGGTAAGTAAGGTGCTGATAAATTTATAATTGATCCCGGCTCCTGTTTCTAGAATAAATTTCTTCTTAAAAAATTTGAAATAACCAGAGATATTTGTTTCCAGGATATTGGCATCGGGTATTATGATGCGTCCTCCATAATTTGTATTATTCTCAAAAGTGAATTGCTCATTACAAACGAAGATGGTTTTTCTATTTATATTTTTCTCCCAGCGCAGGCTTTGCAAGGCTGAAAACAAATGCATATTCAGGCTGATATGTCCAGCGCCTTCATCCTCCATCCTCAGGTTGGATTGCCCGCCCACGTTTAGCTTTAGCAAAGATTTATTTAAGTAAAATGTATTTTGAGAATTCAAAAGGTTAAGTATTACGATATGATGAGGCCCGGCCATTCTGCTGCTCCACCGGGCATCCGGAACAAAGCCGGTATCTTGCAGGATAAAGCCATATTGGTTAACGGAGAAATTATAGCTATTCTCCTGCTTCCATTTTTTACGCTCAAGGCCGAAGCCAGCCTTTAAATAATATCCCTGATTTCTGGAATTGAGCACACGGGAATTATTTCCATCACTATAATCTGCATTGTTTTCCAGGCCCAAACGCAGCCGATACCAATATCTCTCCTGCTTTCTGCTGAAGCCTAAATCAGTAAGGCTGCCTACTGTATTTAAATACGTTTGTGTGCCAAAATCGAAATGCCTTCCCAATTTATCCGGCTTCTCCTCGATTACATTAATTACGCCTCCCAACGCATCTGAGCCATATAATAAGGAGGCCGGCCCTTTAATAATTTCCACCCTGTCGATGCCAATCTGCGACAGGCCCAGGCCATGTTCATCCTGCCATTGCTGGTTATCAAAGCGGGCGCCGGATAAGAGGACGAGAATACGGTTGCCATACAATCCGCGTATCACGGGCTTGGAGATGGAATTGCCGGTGCTTATCTGTGAAATGCCGGGCACTTTGGACAATGCATCACTTAAATTGAAAGGCGTTTTCTCATTGATCTTTTCCAGCTTATAAGGTTCGATATTTATTGAAGTAAACTTTGGATTATTGTTCTGAAAGCCCGTGATCACCACCTCATCCAGGGCATTCACAGAATCCGTTTCGGTGCTGTCTGTTTGCGACGAACAGAAAAAAGGGAGTAATGAAAAAATCAGAAATATGAATTTATTTAGCATTAACAAGAAACGCAAAAATATATAAATAACCGAGTATAGCTCCGCAAATATAAATATCCGGCGTATTTAGAATTGACTAATGTTGAACAACGAATATCTGGTCATCGAAATTTATATCTGCCGTTTCAAGAGCGCGAAAGGTTCCTTCGAATTTTTCAGAAGAACCTTATAAAAATATCCATTTCTAAAACCATAAATTTTAAGTAAAAAGCCATCATTATTTTAAGAGGAAATCTCCAAGCTTCCCTTTGATTTCTAGGCTCCTTACAACCTGTAATTTTAAGATGAAAATTGGGATTTAAAATAATTTCAGCGATTTTCCCATCGGGTTTTGAAATTGAACTGAATAGTAGATTGGTATCTATTATTAATTTCATTTCAGAAAATTGCTTTTATTTTTCATCCACCAATCAGCATGCGCCTCTTCTGCAATTAATTCAATTTCTACATCAGAAGCCTTACTTTTGGATACAATGCTCTTAATGGATAAATAGTCTATAAAGTCCTGTATATACTCAAAGTTAATTGAATTGGGAACCCTTATTACCGTTTCATTGATTATAGATTCTACCAGCATAACTTTCTTTTTTAAAATTTATAAATAATTTCATTCATTGCTAAATTTATTTTGGCATTAGCCTCAATATCCATTTTGTTGGGTTATTCGGAATTTGATGTGTTCGATTAAAATCAATGGGTCACGAGTATCCCCCGATTTAATAAAGTTTATGAAATAGATAGAATCTACATTATCAAAGAGCCGTAGGCTCGGATCATTTTGTAACCACGGACTTCAGTCCGTGGACAGGCAACGCTGCAAAATCACAGAGAGCCGTAGGCTCGGTTCATATAAGATCCTGGAAAATATACCGCTCGTCATACGGAACATTAAATACTGCCTGTAAATAATTCTGATGATAGGTGTTTGCCATTTTTTTCTTTAATTCATTTTTATTTTGGAAATCGGTTTCGCCGAAATTCACAAACTCAATATTAATTATTTTGACTTTAGAAAACGAAGATTGCAAATGAAATTTTAGATACCAATGCGAATTGATATGAACCGAGCCTACGGCTCTCGATAATCAGGAGGCGCATCTTTATCCACGGACTGAAGTCCATGGTTACAATATGATTCGAGCCTAGGCTCTCTGTAATCAGGAGACGCATCTTTATCCACGGACTGAAGTCCATGGTAATAAAATGATCCGAGCCAACGGCTCTTTTATCACTTACATTTCTATTATAAATGAATTTAGGAAGAAAGAACTATCAAAATGCATTTGCATCAGCACATCAAATTCCGAATAATCCATTTTGTTCTCAACGTTTTAATAAAATCAAATTTAATCCGCACCATCCTTGCAATCTTCTTCCTTTGCCTAAATTACCGGAGTTTTAAATGGAAAATCATTTCATCATTTCTAGCCGTAAATACCGCCCTGCTACTTTCGATACTTTAGTATTTCAGAAGCATATTACTACAACCTTTAAGAATGTCATTTAAAAATATGAAAAAAGTAATTGTGTTTTTTGTTCTTACCTTTTTTTTTATTGGACATAGTAATGCGCAACAAAAAAATGAACGAAATGTTCTTGTACCCGAAAATGAAGCGCCAAAAGATGTATTTACCTATGTAGAAGTGATGCCTGAATTCCCGGGTGGCCAGGCTGCCCTGATGAAATATCTTAACTCAAATATTCAATACCCCCCACAAGCAAGGGATAGTGATATCCAGGGAAAAGTGTACCTGGAGTTCATTGTTGATACCGATGGTTCGGTAACCAATGTTAAGT
>JBBRJE010000284.1:0-4283 GCA_038219845.1 Bacteroidia bacterium | reverse complement strand
CCCGTCGGTTATCATCAGTGTTTTTAAAAGATTGGTTAAGATTAAAATCCATAAGGCCGTCGTGGCCATTATAGGTTATAAGCTTTGCATTGCCAAAAGTTCCAATCGTTGTATTATTGATATTTAAGGTATCTTTCAATTTCCCTGAACAGCTATACAAAAAGTCGTAAGTACAATCACTGATATATTTCCCATCGTAAGCGTCGGCTACCAGGTAATAGTTTTTAGTTTTATGCTTAAATACCAAGCGCTCTAATAATACCGAATCGGATTTTTGCGAACGAACCAGCTTCCATTCAGTGCTGTTTTTGAAAAAGGTACGAATACCAAAGCCACATCCCCAATACAGATTATTATCAGGGTCCTGGCCATTGCCAATAAGTTTAGGCACCGGCACGATGCCCTGGTATTTATTATCGCATAAAGCTACAAAAGCATGAATGGTATGGGTGGTGGTATCGTATTGGGTTACAACTGGCATATCGCCAGGCTTGATTCGTTGGCTGGTTTGTGAATTGCAACCGTAGAGAGTGAAGTAAAAGAAGATTAAAAAACAGACTTTGGCAATGGCACTTTTATTCATGTTGATTCCTTGTATTAATTGTATTTTATATCCTAGCATATTAAATTTTAATGCGGCCTAAACAAGATATTGAAATCGGAATTTGCTATTTCTCAAGCAGTGATTTTAGATGTTCTAAGTTCTTTTTCCATGAATTCTTTAAATTTAAAGCGTTTACTGCATCCTTTATTTTGAGATGTTGTACTACCACCTGCGATTTGTTTTCAGAGAATAAGACCGGTATTTGAACTAGACTCGGCAGGAATATGGGGTAAATAATTATTTATTGATGACTTCCATATCCATCAAAGGATAATTTCCTGTTGTTAGTGTAAAATTACATTCTTCAACCAGCGGCAGAATATCCTTTAGAAAGTCTGCGTTTAATTTAAACTTTTTCACTGGCATTTTATCCTTGCTGTAATTGGTTCCTTCCAACCTGTCCTTATCAACAGCGTACAGAGTAACCGCTGTTTCCTTGCCATAAAAGAAGCGCAAGGCCATCGGCTCAAACCGGTCGGGATCATAACCGGGGATACGTCTTGCACAATATTCATTCAGGGCGGAACCCGCTTTGAATTTGACTGAAACGGCGCCCCCAAGGTCACCTTTGATTTGAATATCGGATTCTAATTGCATTTGTTTTGTCGACTTTTTTTGATTAAATAAACATGCCAAACAGGCCTTCAGTTTTTATCATCACCTGGTGGGCTTCATCAAAAAAGCCCTGGGGTGTTGCTATTCCCAAAAGTTTTTTTCGGGAGTTTTTAGAAATAATTAATTTCTCAAAATGGGTCACATGCTTCACGGCAAGATTAAAATATCCGGTGAGGGTGATTGCCATTTCTTCCGAATTACAGTTACTTATCATTTCAGGTATCGCTTTAATAAATGCTTTCTCAGCATGGTATATATCTTCCATTTCATATGGAAACAGGGACATTTGCCAAGATTCCTTTGAGTCAGGTGAATTCAGATGAGAAAACAGGCCGGAAGCATCTGATAAGGGAATGGTTGATTTCATGAGAGCAGGATAATTAATGCGGAATTGCGAGGCAAATAACCGCAGCTTTTTTGTCAATCTTATTACATAACTCAATGAAAAATTTACATTATTCATATTTTTTAAACTGATTTTATAACTCTCCAGACACTAATACTGCTTTTTTGAATCAAAATAAATTACTCCATCCAACCCCCGGGAACAAGCATGAAGGAGGCCTTGTTTTTATAATTCATATTCAGAATCATTGGCTTAGAGCTCGTTTCAGAGTTCTTTCCGGTATCGTTTTATTAACACCTTTTGAAGATTTTTCGAGCTAAAAAATTCAATTTTAAACCCTATTTTCGCACGTTTTAAAAAATTATATTCTTTCCTAACATGAAAAAGCTAATCCTGCTTATCTTTAGTATTTATTTTATCAGTGCCCAATCGCAAACCATCTTTACTTTTGGCTCAACCCCGGTAAGTAAGGATGAATTTTTACGCGTGTATCAAAAAAATAATCATACGATAAGCTATGACGAAAAATCGGTGAGGGAATACCTGGAATTATACGAGAATTTTAAATTGAAAGTGAAAGCAGCGGAAGATTCGGGGATGGATACCCTGGAAGCCTTTAAGCAAGAGTTGGAAGGATACCGTAAGCAGCTCGCACAGCCTTATCTTACCAATAAAAAAGTCACCGATAAATTAATCAGGGAGGCCTACGATCGTATGCAATATGAAGTTAAGGCATCTCATATCCTTATTAATTGCGGACCAAATGAGATGCCCAAAGACACCCTTGCAGCTTATAAAAAGGCCATAGATATACGTGATAAGGTGATGAAAGGAATGATGAGTTTTGACAGTGCGGCTTATAATTTCAGCGATGATCCATCTGCACAGCGCAATTTCGGAAACCTTGGGTATTTTACAGCTTTCAATATGATCTATTCTTTTGAGGCAGGCGCTTATAATACTAAAATTGGAGAAATTTCCATGCCAATCCGCACTCAGTTTGGCTATCACCTTATTAAAGTTACTGATAAGCGTTCGGCCCGCGGGGAAGTTAAAATAGCCCATATCATGGTAAATATAAGCGATCCTAACAGGGAGAAAATGATTGCGGAGGGCGACACCACCTCTACCCGGTCGCGCATCAATGCAATTTATGCCAAACTTAAAGCCGGAGAGAAATGGGAGGATGTATGCAAACAATATAGCGAAGATTTTTATACCAACCAAAATGGTGGTCTTTTAAATTGGGTATCGAGCACCAGCCGTTACCCTGAAGAAATAAAGAATGCGGCCTTTAGCCTGAAGCGCGATAATGATATTTCTGAACCATTCAAATCTGAGTTTGGCTGGCATATAGTGAAAAGGCTGGAAGCCAAGGCCTCAAGCAGCTTTGAGGAAGTGAAGGAAAGCCTGGCCCAAAAGATACAACGGGATGGAAGATCAGATTTGAACCGTACGGTTGTTATTGACAGCATTAAAACAGCTAATAATTTCAGGGAGGACCCGAAAGCCTATGATGAATTTCTTAAATATATTGATAGTTCCATTTACCAGACAGCATGGAAAATTGACAGCAACAAACTTCCTATGATGCGTAACAAGGTGCTGTTTGCGCTGGGCAATAAAAGATTCACCCAAGCTGATTTTGCCAATTATGTATTTTTATATCAAACCCCACAGAAGAAAACATCGATTGCTGCAATAATACTTGGGATGTATAAAGATTACCTTAACACTTCAGTTTATGAATATGCCGAAGCCAACCTGGCACAAACCAATGAAGCTTTTAAATATATCTATAAAGAATATCGTGATGGCATCTTGTTATTCGATCTTACCGATAAAATGGTATGGAGCAAAGCGGTGAGTGATACCCAGGGCTTGCAAAAATTTTATGATAACCATAAGAACGAGCATATATGGAAAGAACGTATTGATGTTAGCCTATACGAAAGTGCGGATAAGAAAATATCCAAGAAAGCTATGAAGATGGCTTCAAAAGGCATCCCTTCAGATAGTATTTTAGCCGAGCTGAACAAAACCAATCCTTTGAACCTAACCGTAAAAAAGGGGAAATTCGAGCGGGGAGAGAATGCCACCATGGATTCTCTGAAATGGGTGAAAGGCACTCAAAAGCTTTCTGCAACCCGCTTTGCGATCATCCGTGATGTGATCCCGTCACAAGCTAAACAATTGGGTGAAGCCAGAGGCACCTTCACCTCCGAATACCAGAACTACCTGGAAAAGCAATGGATAAAGGAATTACGCGAAAAGTATCCGATACGTGTTAATGAAGAAGTAGTAAAATCAATCATAAAGTAATGTATGTAAAAAGTGCCGCAATCCTGAATGCGGACCACTGCCTTTTTTTTTCGCACTAGTACTTCTAAGCCTTGTTTCATGTAAACAGGCGGCCAGACTTAATCCCTTCGACAAGCAAAATCCCAAAGACAGAACGATTGCCAGGGTATACCAGGCAGAGCTTCATGAGAGCGACCTGGAGCTCCTCAATACTAAGGATAAAAGCCGCGAGGACAGCCTGGTATTAGTGAAGGAGTTTATTAATAATTGGGTGAAGCAGCAGCTTGTTCTTAAAAAAGCCAATGAGAATCTTACCGATGAGCAAAAAAATGTAGACCATCAGCTCGCTGAATACCGCAACAGCCTGGTCATTTATTTGTATGAGAAGGAATTGGTACGACAAAGACTGGATACTAT
>JBBRJE010000283.1:0-4348 GCA_038219845.1 Bacteroidia bacterium | reverse complement strand
ATCTGAAAACGGAGCAAAAGTATTTTGCCGAATAAGAAGTTATATCTCCACGATCCGTAAACAGGGCCACAGCGTATTAGATGCCATTCAATTGGCAGTCAATAAAAAACTTGTAATCGTTTGGCAGGCCTGAACAGTAACTAAATCTTTAACTAAACGACATTGAATTATTGTCCTTGACTCTAACAGCCAGAATGTAGATAGTTCTGATTTTATTCGTAATTTTCATACAAGCATTGCCGACTTACTTATGAGCTATTACCATACCTAGAGTTCCGGTTTAAGTTATTTAGCCCGATTCTTATTTCCATGATGAATTTTATTTATTTTTATTTGGTTATTTATTTAGCAGTAACATTGCTAAAACAGAGAAGAAAAACAGAATAGAAATTTCAGTCCCCCGCAATATCTTGGATAGGGATACAAATGAAAAATAATTTGAGTTTGTATATAAATTTTTATACTTTTGGATTAATAAATTTTTGTACTTATGAAAAATAAAATTGCAGCAAATGAAAGCCTCGTTATCAGTAAAATCTACCTGGTACGTGGACAAAAAGTAATGATCGATGATGACCTGGCTCAGATGTATGGTGTAGAAACCAGACGGCTAAATGAACAGGTAAAACGTAATTTAGCCCGCTTCCCAAAAGATTTTATGTTTCAGATAACTGAGAAAGAGCATGAAATCTTGATGTCGCAAATTGCGACATCAAGTTGGGGAGGAAGAAGGAAAATGCCATATGTATTTACAGAACATGGCGTGTTGATGCTATCAAGTGTATTGAATAGTACAACAGCTATTCAGGTAAACATTAAAATAATGAGAGTTTATACAAAGCTCCGTGAAATGCTTTTAACCCATAAAGATATTTTATTAAAGCTGGAGCATTTGGAAAAACAAGTAGTTCAGAATACTCAGGAGATACAGATAATTTAGAGTGCCTTGAAAGAATTAATAGATCCTCCTGTGCAGCCAAGAAAAAGAATTGGCTTCAGAATTAAAGGTGAGGAATAAATCGATTCCTGCATAATAAAATATTTCCTGAATGTGTTTAAGTTTCCTTTCTCAATAAAATCCTTTTAATAAAATCTCCAAGTTGTTTCTCAACAAACTTGGAAATACAAACGGCCAGGCCGATAGATACCGTTAAAGCCACAGCCGCAGCGGCCCAGAAAGGATAATGCTCGTAAAGCACCAGCACCGCTATTATCACACTGCGGCTAATGAACTGGTGAATAAGGAACAATGGGTAAGAGATCGTACCTAAAAACAAGATAGGTTTAATGGCAATAAAATTCAGCTTGTCATAAATCATTAAAAACATAACGATGAAATATAAGGTAAGGATCACAAAGTATTCATTAAAACTGATATAAATATGGCTCATACCGCCATTCTCAAAGGAACTGAGCTGCACAAAATACCCGGCGATAATTATTACTATGCGCCACCAACTCGATCCTTCCGTTCGAATCTTATAAAATATTATGCCGCACATGAATAATGCGAAATGACTAAGTATGGGCAATGCATTTTGTAAAAATTTAAATACTTCCGGCATATAATATTTAAAAATGAAATTCTGAATGGCAGTGAAGAGTATCCCTCCAAGGGCGATTTTTTCCATGCTCTTTAATCCATTGCACAGAAAAATGATAAGCATGAAGCCAAAAAACAGTATTTCATAGGTCATCGTCCAGTAAGGACCGTCGAGATTAGGCTGATTGAAATAATACTGGAACATGGACAAATTGGCGAATAATGTTTTGACGAACGCCATATTTTCATTAGCCCCATGAATATTATAATACCAGAATAGATAGCCGGTGAATAATACCGCCGCCCAATATGCAGGATATAACCTGGCAATGCGGTTCACCACCAATTGGCGGAAAGTCGCGGTTTCTTTCACCGATATCAATATCACAAAACCACTGAAAAGAAAAAATATATCAACCCCGGTAACGCCATATTTAAATCCCCATTCGGCTTGGGGCTGGTTTAAAGTATAATGAAATAATACAACGGCCAGGGCTGCGAGTCCCCGGAAGGCATCTAATGCATATAAACGGCTGGAAGCTTTTTCCGTCATTAATTTTAATTTTTATCGCGATATAACAGTCCCGGTTATCTCTCCCAAGCCGCGTTCAATTTGTTTCACTTTCATCTGCGTTTCCATCAAATGATTTTCTTTGGCGATCCGTTCCTCTTCGCTTAATGAAGTATCTTCTTTTAATTCATCAAACTCACGCATGATCTCATTATAAATTTTTCCAATACGGTATATTTTAAATTGGGTATACGATTTATCAATGTTTGTTTTATAATTATCATCCGGCGTGAGTATCGTGATCTCCTGTTTTAACAGCCAGTTGGGACTGATATTAAATTTATCGAAATCGTAGACCAGGTCAATGCTGGTCTTGCTAATTTCCGGATCTTCACTTTTGAAAAATTCTTCCGCATCGAAGTCTGTTTCGTCGAGATGCAAAAGGCATTGCTGTAATAATTTTTTATACACTTCATTCTCGAGCTCAAAATCATTTTCTACGATATCTTTCACAATATGCTGCATTACGTTTTGATTTTCGTCATAAGGTTTAACACCATATTTAAGAAGCAGGCGCATAAATCCTGTTTCAAAATCCGATTTATTGTTCTCCTTATCTTGCTGCTCAGCCTGTTCAATGATGGCCTGCGCATGTAGTAATTGAGCATCTGCGGAGGGTATGCTCTCTCGTATCTTAGTGCCTCGCTGCTTATTGATCTCGGTAAGTATCAATTGCTCTTCCACCTGAAGTATCTTACTGCTTTCCGATGCATACAAGCTGCGTGTGATGGGATCAGGGATCTTGCTGATGCTTTCCACAATATTATGGATGGCATTACTTCGCTGGGCGATATCCTGCTTTACTTCATCCAATAATAGCTGCGATTTGAAAAGGATAAAATCTTTTGCATTTGATTGTATATATTCCTCAAAGGCCGTCCCTCCTACTTTCTTACAATAGCTGTCGGGATCATCGTTATCCGGAAAGAGTACCACTTTCACATTCATCCCTTCTGCAAGCAGCAGATCAATTCCCCTTAATGCTGCCTTTATTCCGGCTGCATCTCCATCATATAATACCGTAATATTTTTTGTGAAACGGGTAACGAGCCTGATCTGCCCTTCTGTTAATGAAGTGCCTGAAGAAGCCACCACATTTTCAACTCCACTTTGCACCAATGTTATCACATCTGTATAGCCTTCCACAAGGTATACCATGTCTGATTTTTTGATTGACATTTTCGCGAGGTGCATGCCATAAAGATGATTGCTTTTATGATAAACAAGGGTTTCAGGACTGTTTACATATTTGGCAACTTTATCATTGGTCTTGAGGATACGGCCAGCGAAGGCAATGATCTTCCCGCTTAAATTATAGATGGGAAATATCACTCTTCCCCTGTAACGATTGATCACTTCACCACTTTCCAGCTTGCTTATAAGACCCGCTTTTAAAAGGAATTCTTCAGTAAGGCCGTTCTTTAATGCATGATTATAAAAGGATGTCCGATATTCATGGCTATATCCTAATTGGAATTTGGTGATAGTTTCTTCCCTGTAGCCCCGTTCTTTAAAATAGCTCAGTCCCACGTTCCTTCCTTCCTCAGTATTGAGCAATTGCTCATTGAAATATTTTGCAGCAAAATTTAAAGCAATGAAAACACTATCTCTTTCTGTGTTCAGCGCTTTGGCTTGTTCGGGATTAACATGATCTTCAACGATCTCTATATTGTACTTTTTCGCGAGGTAGCGCAGGGCTTCCACATAGGTCATGCTCTCATGCTCCATTATGAAATTCACAGCATTGCCAGCGCGACCGCAGCCAAAACATTTATAAATACCCTTGGTGACAGAAACAGAGAAGGAAGGTGATTTCTCCCCATGAAAAGGACAGCATGCCATCAGGTTCACGCCACGTTTTTTGAGCACTACAAAATCACCAATCACCTCGTCGATGCGGGCGGTATTAATGATGGTGTCGACAGTGGCGCGGGGGATCACTTTGGGTTAATTAAAGAATGAAAGAGTTAAAGAATGAATACAGGCGCAAATTAAAGATTTGGGATTTAATTATGAATTAAAGATTATGAATTATAGAGATATAAACGAGGTCACTTAGATATTTCAGCGCCTTAGGCGCGTACGGAAATGCTTTAGAGTGGCAATTTCTCTCTGAAATAACTATAAACCCAAGTGCCAAAAAGTGCGCTTATGAAAAGTATGATCAATGGGAACATTCCTTTGCCAAGCAATGCATAAAGCGGACCCGGGCAAACACCTGTCAAGGCCCAGCC
>JBBRJE010000282.1:0-4355 GCA_038219845.1 Bacteroidia bacterium | reverse complement strand
ATACGATATTTATCTCCAATGTGTTTGAGGAAGGTCCAGCTGAAAAGGCAGGCTTGCAGGTAGGTGACAGGATCGTTAAGGTGGATGGTAAATCGTTAGCAGGAATGAGTTTGAAAAATGAGGATGTATTTAAATTATTAAAAGGAGAGCGGGACACCAGGGTAAAGCTCAATGTTTACCGAGGCTTAGAGGATAAAAATTATGATTTCACCATTACCAGAGGCAGCATCCCGATAAAAAGTGTGGAGGGCTATTTTATGGCTGAGGATGGCATTGGCTATATCAAGATATCAAGGTTTGCAGCGAATACATTTGATGAATATAAGGTGGCTTTCAATGATCTTAAAAGCCAGGGTTTAGAAAGTCTTATTGTTGACCTGAGGGATAATGGGGGTGGCTATCTTAATACTGCCCAAAAAATCGCGGATGAATTTCTTGATGCCGACAAAAAGATACTTACAACCATCGGGAGGCATACCGGAAGCGAAATTTATAATGCTACAAGAAAGGGTAGCTTTGAAAAAGGGAAACTTATCATTCTTGTTAATGAAAATAGTGCAAGCGCCAGCGAAATTTTAAGCGGTGCCTTGCAGGACAATGACCGGGCCTTAATTGTAGGCCGGCGAACATTTGGAAAAGGCCTGGTACAGAATTCGTTCTCATTGAATGACGGGTCTTCCGTAAGGCTTACCATATCGCGTTATTTTACCCCAACAGGGCGTAGCATTCAAAGGCCATATACCAATGGTTATACTATTTATGAAGATGATTATAAGGATAGGTATAAAAGAGGTGAGCTATTTTTCGGGGACAGTATAAAAAATAATACTTCAGAAATATTTACAACCCCTGCCGGAAGAAAGGTTTATGGAGGCGGAGGCATTGTTCCTGATTTATTTGTTCCGCTGGATACAAGTGAAAGTTCGGATCTGCTGAATGAATTAATTAATAAAAGTATCATGCGCCAGGCAGCCTGCCTGTATGCTATTAAAAACCACCAGTTGCTTAACAGCTATTCCACTCTCCGGCAATTCAACCGGGAATTTGTTGCCGATAGCTCTCTTATGCAGTTGCTCCGCTCGGTTGCCAGATCATCCGGAGTAAGGTGGAACGAAGGTGATTTCAGGCGTTCTTCGATCCTGATCGACCATTACCTGAAGTCTTATATCGCCAGGCAATGGTTTAAAAACAATGGATTTTATTATGTGCAGAATGAGAATGATGAGACATTCCGGAAGGCCATGGCCGCTATTGGGGAGGAAAAATATTTCAGTAAAATGATAAAGTAGTGAGAATTTGGTCTTAATCACTGAATAGACGCCCCTGCAATAAGGTAAAAGACAAGAGAAACATATATATTTGATGCAACCCAATGCGTTAATTGGCGACAAAAGCATAAACCATCAATCTCCAGTGGAAGAAATTATACAAGAATGTATTGACGGAAACTCAACAGCCCAGAGCAAACTATATAAAATGTTTGCCAATAAGATGCTGGGCGTTTGTTTGCGTTATTGCAATAGCGTTGACGATGCGAAGGATATTATGCAGGAAGGTTTCGTTAAGGTTTTTACCACTTTACATAAGTTTAAAGGAAATAGCAGCCTTACCACCTGGATCACCAGGATCATGATGAATACTGCCATTGACAATTTCAGGAAAAACAAAAAGCTGCAGTTCACCGAATCATTTGACAGATACAGCAATGAAGCCATCGATTTTGAAGATCATACGGAGGTTGCAAATGAGCCCCTGAGCGTAGATGAATTAATGGCCTTGGTGCAACAGCTTCCTACCGGCTACAGGGTGGTTTTTAATATGTATGCCATCGATGAAATGAGTCATCGGGATATATCTACCAGCCTGGGAATAAGTGAAGGGACAAGCAAATCGCAATTGGCCCGTGCGCGGAAACAGCTCCAGGTCTGGGTAAATGAAAAACAATCAAAGCACGCATTAAACCAATAATATTGGACAAGAATAAAATAAATATCGACCAATTCTTTAAAAACCCGTTGCAAAACTTCGAAGGCAATGCCGACGATGCTTTGTTTGAAGGTATAAAAAAGAAGCTGGATATAAATACAATTCCTGTTGATGATTATTTTAAAGCTGCGCTTGCAGGATGGGAGGCCGATGTGGAGAATCTTCCGTTTGATGCAATTCAGGACCAATTGGATTCCATGGGAAAATCAAAAATTTCAGTTGATGATTTTTTTAAGGCGGGAATGCTTGGTGTATCGTCTGATGCTGAAGGGCTTTTTGAGGGTATCAAAGATAAGCTTAGTAAGATTCAGGCTCTTCAGACACCTAAAATTTCGGTTGGCCAGTATTTTAAAGAGTCCTTGCTTGACTTTAATGCCAACGCGCTTTTAGTTCCGTTCTCAGAGATCAAAGATAAAATTGCCCCTGAAGGAACGATCGATGGGCATTTTAAAGATGCTTTACAAAACTATGAAGGAATAGCCAGGGAAGGCGAATTTGCCCTGATACGGGAACAAGTATTAAAGATCCAGGCCAGGGCAAGCCGCAGACGTATCGCGCTGATAGTCCTGGCGCTTCTTATACCAGCCTTTTTTGTGATCCAGAAATACATGATTAATTCAACTGGTATTGGCTCCGGTTCAACAGCAACAACTCAAAAAATCTCAGAATCTAATGCCAATACCAACAATAGCAGCGTAACCAATTCATCAAAAGGAATCTCATCTGACCCAGCTGTGAAGTCGGAAATGGGATCTGGAAAAAGTGGTAAAGCATCCGTGAATCCAGCATCATCAGGCAATCAGAATGAACATGCTGCAAATAAAATTAATGCGGGAAATAAGGGAGCTCATGACAGAGCACTAAAAAATACCGCTGTTAAGGATCAACCGGCCAATCACCAGGAGGAGAACAATATAGCTGAAGGTAAGGATGCCTCCAAGGGAAACGTAGAAAAAGCGGTATCAAACAATCCGGATGGGAAGACGGATAAAACGGGCAACGAAGCGGATAAAAGCGCCACTGAACCAAAGGATCAGGATGCTATAGCGCAGACTAAGAAGGGAGAGGAGAAGAACCCCAATAAAATTAATCTGCATAAGCCCGCGAAAAAATTTACCCTGGAATTCTCAGTGGCTATGGCCTATAATAACAGGTATCTGCATACCCGCGATAGCGCAAGCAATTATCTCAACACACGCAATGACGCCGATAAAGGCACCTATAAGAATAATTTTGGTATTGATTTAATGAAGCAAATGGGAAGATTAAGCATTGGCTTTGGATTGCATGAAAATCAATTTGGCCAAAGGGGCATTTATCAGATCACCGCTAACTTATCGGATTCAATCCCGGTATTTGGACCACCACCTAACTATATATTAAAAGGCTATTTTCATTACAATTTCAGAGATACTTCCTTTGTATATTCTTACAATAATAGCTTTACCTCCATTGAATTACCATTTCATGTTACGTATAAGATCTTGTCGGCTTCGAAATGGAATTACGAAATTGGAACAGGCGTGCTGCTGAGCTATATTGCAGGGGCGCAGGGGGCATTGCCTAATGCTAGTGCCGATGGCATTATACAGTTAAAGAATAATTTAAATATACTGAACCGGTTTGGATCGGCGATAGATATTACGCAGAAATTGAATTATAATATCAGCAACCACTGGCAGATGGGAACTGAATTATACTTAAAAACAAATATTACTTCCATTTACAAAAGGAGCACAGGCGTTTCAGAGTTACCCTATTCCTTCGGATTACGATGGGGGATCGGCTATAAATTTTAAGATATAACCAGAAAAATGATGATCAAAAAAATACTTTTTTCAATACTCGGCTTCCTCGTATTACAGGTTCAGGCCCAGTTACTGAAGCCCTTGGGACAGGGAATCCCATTAATTCAACCTAATGATGAAGTAATAGCGACGACCACGGACAGCAGCTTTATTTATACTGCAACCCGTCATTTCAATGGCACCGGCAAAGGATATAATGTGAGAGTTAATAAATGGAATGGATTTTACTGGCAGCAATTACCATCGATTACTTTCGGTGATAGCTCACAGGTGAAATCGATAGCAGTTTTTAAAAACCAGGTCTACCTGGCTGGTAATTTCACAGTTAAAACCCCTGCCAACACCAATACGAGGACGATTGTGCGTTTTAATAATATTACCAATAAATGGGAAGCCGTGACCGGCAACGGAGGTTCGGGCTTCTCTTTTCTCACCAACCAGGGAATGATTAATTGTATGACCGTGTTTAAAAATCAATTATATATTGCAGGATACTTTTATACTGTTGTTAACGGCAATGATTCAACGCAACATATTGTAACCTATAATGGCACAAATTTC
>JBBRJE010000281.1:0-4360 GCA_038219845.1 Bacteroidia bacterium | reverse complement strand
GTATGGAAAACGAAAGATGGGGGCAGCAACTGGACAAATATTTCAGATAAGTATTTCGGAGGAAGCATTGGCAGCATTGCGGTAGCGCCTTCTGATGATAAAACGATCTACGCCGGCACGGGTGAAAATTCGTTGCGTGGCAATGTAAGTGAGGGTAACGGGATTTGGAAGAGTGAAGACGGAGGTAAATCATGGCGTAACATGGGATTGGCAGATTCGAGACATATCACCCGGATAAGGATTCATCCTAAAAATCCAGATATAGTATATGCTGCCTGCCTGGGTCATCTTTTCGGTCCCAATGAAGAACGTGGTGTTTATAAAACTATAGATGGAGGAAAGACCTGGAAACGGATTTTATTTTCCAATAAATATGCCGGGGCGATCGATTTAATCATGGACCCTATAAATGCAAATATCCTTTATGCTAGCACCTGGCGCGTATCCCGCTCGCCTTATAGCCTGGAAAGCGGGGGAGAAGGCAGCGCTCTTTGGAAGAGCATCGATGGTGGCGATACCTGGAAAAATATTTCCCGAAATAAAGGACTGCCCAAAGATACCCTGGGCATCATCGGAATAGCCATCAGCAATAATAACAGCGACAGAATCTATGCAATTATAGAGAGTCCTACCGGAGGGCTTTTTAAAAGTGATGATGCCGGCGAAACATGGATCAAACAAAACGATGAGAACAAAATACGCCAGCGGGCCTGGTATTTCAGTAAAATAACCGCCGACCCAAAAAATGAAAATATCATTTATGCGTGCAATGTGGAATTTTATAAAAGTGTTGATGGTGGCAAAACCTTTAACGAAATAAATACACCCCATGGCGATCACCATGATTTCTGGATTGATGAGAACGACCCGCAGCGGATGATCATTGGAGACGATGGTGGCGGACAGACCAGCTTTGATGGCGGCAAAAACTGGAGTTCCTATTATAATCAGCCCACGGGTCAATTCTATCGCGTTACCACAGATACGCATTATCCTTACCGCATCTATGGAGCGCAGCAGGATAATTCCACGGTGCGCATTTTAAGCCATACCTATGGAGGTAATATTTCGCAAAACGACTGGGAGGGTACGGCTGGCTTTGAAAGCGGGTGGCTGGCTCCCGACCCTTTAAACGATGATATCGTATATGGGGGCAACTACCTTGGTTTTATTTCACGGCTCAACCACCGCACAGGAGAGAGCCGGGTGGTAAGTGTTTATCCCAATAGCAGCGTGGGCTGGGGGGCAGATTCTTTAAAATATCGGTTTCAATGGAATTTCCCAATTTTCTTCTCTCCTCATAATAAGAAAAAATTATATGCCGCCGGCAATGTATTATTCAAGACGGAGAATGAAGGACAAAGTTGGGAAGCTATCAGTCCGGACCTAAGCCGTAACGATAAATCCCGACAAAAAGCAAGCGGTGGAATTATTACCAAAGATAATACGGGCGTGGAATATTACTGCACCATCTTCTCAGCTTTTGAAAGCAGGCAGGAAAATGATTTGCTATGGTGCGGCAGCGATGACGGGCTGGTACATATGAGTAAAAATGGTGGGGCCGGCTGGACTGACGTCACTCCCAAAGGCATGCCCGAATGGATCCAGGTGAACAGCATGGAGGAAGATCCATTTACCAAAGGCAGCTGTATTCTTGCCTGCACTAAATATAAATCGGACGACTATAGTCCTTATATTTATTATACCGGTGACTACGGTGCTACGTGGAAGCTATTGAGCAACGGCATCAGTAAAACAGATTTTGTGCGCGTGGTGCGTTGTGATGAGAAGGTTAAAGGATTGTGGTATTGCGGTACCGAACATGGCATGTACATTACTTTTGATGCAGGAAGCCATTGGCAAAAATTTCAGAATAATTTGCCTATAGTGCCCATTACGGATATGTGCATAAAAGAGAATAATCTTATCGTGGCTACCCAAGGTAGGAGCTTCTGGATTCTGGATGATATAAATGTATTGCAGCAAACGATCAATGCAAAGGTTACCCAAAAATCATTCTTCCTCTTTGCGCCCCAGCCTGTTTACCGAACGAATGGGTATCAGAATAAGCAGCCGAATACCGGCGACAATCCGCCCAATGGCGTGGTACTCCCTTTTTATATAAAGCATAAAACAGACAGCCTCTTATATAAAATAAGCTTTTATGATAAGAACAATAAGCATATCAAAACTTTCTCAACAAAGCCTAAAAAGAAAGAAGAGCAATTGAATTTAGATTCGGGATATAATGCCATGGTATGGGATATGCGCTATGAAGGAGCAGAGAAGATCGATGGCATGATTCTTTGGAACGGCACCCCGGGCGGACCACAGCTTGCACCGGGGAATTATAAAGCGGTACTTAAAATAATGAACGACAGCAGCGTTGTGAATTTTGAGGTGAAGCCCGATCCCAATTATAATACCAGTTTAGAGGAGATAGAAGCGCAAACAAATTTTCTACTGCAGGTAAGAGATAAATTTAACGAAGTGCAGAACGGGGTAAAAAAAATACGTGAAATCAGGAACCAGCTGAACATTGTGACCGCCAAATTAGGTGACGATTGCCCGAAGCAGATGAAGGATACAGCTGCCTATATCATTAAGAAAATTACCGCTATTGAGAATGAATTGTATCAAACCAAGGCGAAAGCGTTCCAGGATGTATTAAACTATCCAATCAAGCTTAATGATAAGCTCGCCTTTGTTTACAATACTGCATCGGCAGGCTTTTCCGCTCCGAGCAAGCAGGCACGTGATGTATTTGCCGAATTGAGCGGAAAGTCTGATATGTACCTTTACCAGTTGAAATTAATAATTGATGTCGATCTAAAAACTTTTAATGACTTAGCCCGGGATGCAAAGGTGCCGGTGATTTTGCTGAATAAAGACTGAGAATCCAATCATATATTCATCGTGGCAAAATAACGGTTACTTTAGGCCAGGCAAGGGTCTGAACAATTTCGGAATAATGGCATAAAGCGATATTTTGAGCGCTGAGCCTAATGTCCCCAACTTTATAATCCAGCGCCACCTTTTCCAGTTTCAGCTGATGAAGCATCCATTCACTGTGATGCACATCATAGCGTAATAATTTATTATTATGCTCCATAAAGATGCAATATCGTTCGGTGAGCCATTCATCGAGGGCGTTCTTTGTTTCTATTGTTGCTCCGGGTAAATATAGGGCCGAAAAGCTATTCTTGTTTTCAGGATTATAGCAAGAATAGCTATTCACAGGGCCACTTGTTCTTTTCATAATCGCCTTTTGATAAGGCAGCTTCGAGATTAATTTTGTAATCCATGTCGATAGAAATTTTTCGGCATCAATTGAAAAAAAGTAGATGCCTTTTCTTGGTCCGTCATTTATATAAGTTCGGATATTTAATTCATGAAAATCCGAAACCATTGATACTGCGGGTAAGCCCCGTGGCCTCACTTTCTCCATGCTGAAGGCAACCAGTGAGATCCAGGCCTCACATTCATACAGATCAAGGTGGATGGATTTTGGGAGTAATTCCTGAACTAAATATGAATCTACCTTGAAATGGAATAGCAATACCTTAGTCCATTCCAAGTACCATCTCCATTGGCCTGTTGGTAATTCATATGGCCTGTGTTCGTTTATCAACAGGAGTTTATTTGCCTCTGTATCGTTCATCTTATTAGTTGTCGGCGATGGCTCGGATTAGTTCTCAAAACCTCAGCTTATTCCAAGGCATTTAAATTCCCCCTGATCTTCAATCCTGTGATCTGTTCCAGCTGTGTGTCCAGTTCGATAAAACGATCCTTCTCCAGCTCAGTCGGGACGGGGAACTTAAGCAATAAAACACGTCGACCATTTTTTAACACGAGCCGGTAAAAGGCACCTGATAATCTAGGCTCACTGAAGATTTCTATCTCGATATAATCCATATTCTGAGATGGAATTATCTTTCCTCTTTTTGTTAATAGCTTTAAGGTATATAGCTCAATTGACGCTTCTTTGAAAAACACTTCCGAGCCAAGGCTGGTATTAAAAATAATGATCATAGAAACCCCAACAAATAGGATCCCGCTAATACTCCATGTCAGTGCACTTACCTCTGTAAGGAAAGAGGATAAGAAAACCAGGATGAGAATTAATAAAGGCAAAACCCTGGAGGCAAGAACACTTACGATTTTGTATTTTTTCGACAATGACAGGCTAAGCAAGGCCTCATTCTTTTCAAGCACAGTATAAGGTTCGTAGAGATTCATCCTGATTTATTGTTTTTAAAACAGATAATTATATGTAACGGAAATATTACAATTCTAAAAATAATAATCCATACTGCCTGAAGAAGTTTATCACCATTTTAATGCTTAGCTTTCTGAGTCT
>JBBRJE010000280.1:0-4407 GCA_038219845.1 Bacteroidia bacterium | reverse complement strand
CCCCTTTTCGTAGCTCTCCTTTGCAAGATCCTCGGCTTTCATACTAAAGCCCGTGGTAAACATCTCCGGAAGTACAATGATATCGGTAGGTTCCACGGCATCCAGCAGGACTCTGAAATGTTCAATATTGGCATCAATATCCTCCCAGATCAAATCGGTTTGCACCAGGCTTATTTTTAATTCGTTCATGAAAATATTTTATGGAAGCAGGGTTAGGAAGGTGTCATAAGCATCAATTTTTCGCTGGTAATCCACTGGCAGTGTGGGCGTCCGGAGCATCAGGTATACCACCCGATGATCATAATTGGGATGTGTGAAATAAAATGCCTTGGTAAGATGTTCACTGGAGAAATTGATATTGATATAAGCCAGAGGCAGCACATGCGCTTCCGTTCCACCAAATGTTTTAGCTAAAATAGCCAGGCAGGAATCATCGGCGGACTGTTCCGATTTCGCGCTGAATGATTCATTAAGCACCTCGTTCTCCGCCCCAGGCATGGTGCTTATATCTTTTGCAAAATACGCGTCATCAAAAGCATTGGAACCATACTTACTTACCAGGATGCCTGAGATATCTTTCTGCAATACATGGTAGTACGAATGGCAGATCAGGGCATATAGCTCTTCTTGCGTAAGCAGCGATTTCATTAAGCCCGTGCTAAGGTATATTGTACCATTAGGGGAAATAATCATGAGGTAAACAGAATCATTTAACACCACAATCTTTTTAGGATAGACTGAAAATAAAGAATGCATATTGGCATTAATTAAATTCTGGATGGTGTCGAGCGTGGCATAAACTTTATAGTAAGATGCAGAATCCATGATCGTGGATGCGAGCTTTACCTTGAGCTTCTCATCAATAAGATTGCCTATCCTTACTTCTTTTACATTCAAAATCACATACTCCTCTTTCCTGCACCTGGTAAGCAGTAGAAGAAGGATCATACTTAATGCTATTTTAAAACGGTAGTCCAATGGCTATATTTAAATTTAAATTATTTGTAAAACCAGTCCAATTCTTAATGTTACGTATCACCCATTTATCATCACCGCCGGGCTTATTGCGCGGATCGAATAATGGGATGGCGGCATCCAACCGGATTACAAAGAAATCTAAATCATAGCGTAATCCCAAACCGCCATCCACAGCAATTTGTTTATAAAATTCCAATGTATTGAAATCAGCTCCTGGTTTGGCCGGGTCCTTCTTAATATTCCATACATTACCGGCATCAATAAAAACAGCGCCACTCAGGGTTTTATATAGCCCCGACCTGTATTCGGTATTAAACATCAGCTTGATATCGCCACCACGGTAAAAGTCGAGCGTATCGTCATAATAAAAGCTGCCGGGCCCAATCTTCCTGATCCGCCAGCCCCTCAGGTCATTGGTTCCGCCTACAAAAAACCTCTTTTCAAATGGTACCCCGGTAAAAAGAGAATTTTCCCGCGGGATGGCGATCCCTCCATAAAGACGCATGGCAACGCTTTTGGTAATACCGGTTTTAATATTATATCGGAGGTCGAGGTCGGCCCGATAAAACTGGGAATAAGGCACGCCAAATAATTTATAGGCGTGATAGCTCGTATCGTACTTTGCATTCAGGCTTTTAGAGAATGTATGCAATAATAATCCGGAAGATTCCAGGCCTGTGCGTATAGCATAGCGGGGAACATTATTGATCACTGTTTTACTGTTGATCTGCAGATTGAGCTTCATGCTTACAATAAACTTAGGCTGGAACTGAATACGTGTAAGGGTATTTTGATTGATTCGTGTTGCATAATCGGCATCCAGGATTTTTGACTGAATATAGCTGATATCTAAAAGCGAGAAATTAATTACATATTTCTTAAAAAGGGTGGTCTGATACCGGTAACCAATCCCAAATACATCTCTTTGGAATTCTTTAAATAATTCATAGCTGTAATTCACATTGAAAATTGTGTTGGAATTACGTGCATCAATGAATTTAAAATTACCGGGGATGACCAATTTGGGGATTTTCAGCTGGGCATCCAAACCGAGCGTTTTATAGGAGATGGGCTTGTTAAAAACCCTGTTAGTTTGATCAAATTGGTAGGCGAGCGCACCATTGGCACTCAGCTGGAATGTTTCACCTTTAGTGAGGATATTTTTATTAAGAAACAAGAGATTCATTGCCCCTCCGTAATTCGTGTTGCGGTTGGTGCCGGCGATGGCCGATTGATCGGATAAGATACCCTGGGGCTCTACCACAAATTCATACTTGCTGGTGGGCGCCATGCTGATATAGCAAAGCAAGGCAGGTGGTGCATTGGTGGTATCGCCAAAAAATTCCACATCTTCCTTCAGGTCATCGTGGATGGTAAGATGCACCCAATGGCTGGTATCGAGAACATAATTAATATTCACATAACGAAAGAGCTGCAGGTCGTTGAGATGCTCATAGCTCGCTACAGTATTGCGCTGACGGTAGAGTTCACTTTTGTAAATAAATATTTTACTCAGCAATATATCGCGTGAAATATTATAGCTATTTCGCTTGAAATAATATCTCTTGTATTCCACAAAAGCAGAATCGGGCTTTTTAAATATATTGGGGTTATCGATAGTGATATATACATCGCTGATCCTATAAATTTTATGCTCAGAAAACTGTTCCGGGTTTTCTACTATAACTTTAATTTTAACCGTAGGGGTATCGGGGCTCACGAAGGAATCCACTTCAAAATAAATGTATTCCTTATTGAAATAATAATAGCCAAGGTCTCTCACCTGCGCGGTGATCCTGGCCCGCTCCGCATCAAAATCCGCTTTACTGAAGATATGATCCACTTTGATATAGGAATTTCTTACCTCCGTATTTATTATACTGTCGAGATACCGGTCGCTTACATAGTATGCCACTTTGCTTATCTTATACTTCTGTTTGGGCTTCACAGTATAGTATACCCTGGCATAATTCTTTTTCTTACCTACCAGGGTATCCTTCCAGCTCACTTCCGAATCGAAATAACCCATATTAAAAAGTGCTTGTTTGATATTTTGCACCGAGCTGAAATTGGTCATGCTATCATAAATAACCGGCTCTTCGCCAAGCCGGATTAATCTTTTACGTATTTTACCTTTCTTATATGTTGTATCGAATGCGTTATAGATATTAAGAAAAAATTTATCGACAAAAAGAATTCTGCGGTTAGGCTGCTGCCTGATCTGGGCCTTCAAAAGATCCTTCATCTCGCGGCTCACCCCCTTAACATAATTCTCCTGAAGCAGCGCTTTCCCTTTCGGGACACGCCTTGCGGTATTACACGCATAAAAAAACACTACAAGTAAAAGTAATATGTTAATTTTATGCGATTTTTTAAACATCTATGTTATCTAAATTTCAGGTTAAATTCATCAAGTCCCTTCATCAGAAAAAAACACGCAATAGTACGCATCAATTTATTGTGGAAGGTGAAAAAAACGTCAACGAGCTCCTGCAATCGGACCTGCAGGTGAATTTTATATTCGCTATGCCCGACTGGATCAGCAATTTCAAGGCAAAAATAGAAAAGCCTTTGGAATTAATTGAAGTTAATGAAAAAGAGCTGGTGCAGCTAAGCACCCAGGTGACACCCAATAAAGTATTGGCTGTGGTGGAGATGCCGAAATACAATATCTCCCATTTTGATACCGACACTGTGATAGGCCTGGAAGATATACAGGATCCGGGAAATTTAGGTACCATCATAAGGGTCGCCGACTGGTATGGCATTAAAAATATTATCTGCAGCGAAGACACGGTGGAAGTGTATAATCCGAAGGTGATCAATGCCACGATGGGGAGCTTCTGCAGGGTTAAAGTACATTATACCGACCTTAAAGAATATATCCGGCTCTCGCAGAAGCTGGTGTATGGCGCTGTATTAGACGGTTTCAGCATCTACGCCACCTTGTTCGATGCTAATTCGATGATCCTGTTCGGCAATGAAAGCGCAGGCTTAAGCGACAGGCTAAGAAATATGGTTTCGCATCCCATCACGATACCACGGATAGGCAAAGCTGAATCTCTGAACGTTGCCATTGCAGCGGCTATCGCCTGTGATAATTTTTTAGGAAGACGGTTGTAAATTCTTAAGCATTACTGATATTACATTTGAAAATCTGATTTTAAATGTCAGAATCACTAAAAGATTTTGTGCTAATTTAATTGCAATAAAATAAAATAAAATACGTTCATTTACCTAATATTATGATCCAAGGGATGCAAGGAAAACTTCAACTATACCTGTTAATCTTCTTTTTAATTTTTCTTTCCGAAAAAACAATCGCCCAAAACGCTTCTATTTACGGTATAGTGCGCGATAGCAGCGGCATCGTTGCGGCCGATGTAAACGTATATATTGAAAATACCCAGCTGGCTACAAGCACCAATG
>JBBRJE010000279.1:0-4415 GCA_038219845.1 Bacteroidia bacterium | reverse complement strand
CATGGAGAGCCTAAACAAAAAAATGAACAATATAAAAAACAATAGCAGCCAATATTGCTGAAATTGGAATCGTAAGTATCCACGCCCATAATAGCTGGTAAGTCACTCCCCATCGCACTGCGCTTAAACGTTTGGTTGCACCTACCCCGATGATGGCTCCGGTAATGGTATGCGTAGTAGATACCGGAATGCCCATCTGTTCAGTCAGAAAAAGTGTTGTAGCTCCTGCAGTTTCGGCGCATACGCCTTCCAACGGTGTTACTTTCGTGATTTTGGTACCCATGGTTTTTACAATTTTCCAACCTCCGCTTAAGGTGCCTAAGCTAATGGCCGCATAACAAGCCAATGGTACCCAATCAGGCATCGATTTTATATCCAGGATAGAGCCATTGGCAATTAATGCCGCTGCAATAATTCCCATTACCTTTTGCGCATCATTACCCCCATGACCAATGCTGAATGCTGCGGAAGAAACCAATTGGAGCCTCTTAAACATTTTACCGGTGCGGCTTACCTTGGGCTCGTTCAATTTTTCGTTATAGATGAAGGCGAAAACGAAGAGCATGAGCATGCCTATTAATCCGTAACGCAGGATCTTATTATCAGCTTTCTCAATTTCTTTTTTCAAGTCACTCTTCACATCAACTTTCATCTTTTTCCTGAAATCATCTGTTTCATTACCGCTTAAAGGAACCTTTTCCAGCATTGCAGTTATCATGGCATCATACCCGATCTCATGGTATTTTTTGGAAATCGGTATCAGGCTATCCGCGCTGCTTTTCGCATAAGCATAATCTTCTTTTTTTAAGGGGTCGTTTTTGGCTTGAATTTTTAGCTGCTCCACCTTAAAATAGGAATTGATCTTGTCTTTCAGCTTGCTGATTTCTATATCATGTATATTAACATTTTTCACGATATCCTCAGCTACAACTTCTGCACCCTGGTTTTCATATTTCCAGGTATAAGCATTACTGGATACGGCGCTTATTTTAGCTTTTTCCAGCTTATGCTTTGTTTCTTCATACTTAATGCTTAGTGCTGAGTCCGGTTTATTGGAGAGGTCATAGGCAAGATTCTCCGCTTCGTACTTGTACTTATCAACTTTAAAATATTTGCTGACATTCTCATTAATTTTATCCTCCTGGAAGTTCACAAAAAGGAACCATAATCCTATGGCCGAAGCAGTAAGAATTGCACTCTTAAGCCAGGTATTGCGGCTAATTGTTACAAAAGTGAAAAACATTGAAATCGCCATCCCGATCAAGGGTGCTAAAAAAATAAATAATATTGTTTTAGAAATCTTATCAAAATCCACGATTTTGAAAATGGGCATCAAGCCTTTACTTAATAGGGCATAACAAATTGCAGCGCCGGCGAATCCACCGATCAGTGTATGGGAAGAAGAAGAGGGGATGCCATACCACCAGGTAAGGAGGTTCCATATGATGGCGGCAATTAAACCACTGAAAATAACAGGCAAAGTCACGAATTCTGACCTTACAGTCTTGCCAATAGTGTTTGCTACGGCATGATCTTTAAAAATAGAAAAAGCAACGAAGTTAAAAAAGGCCGCCCAGAGCACAGCCTGGAATGGGGTGAGCACCTTGGTTGAAACAACAGTGGCAATTGAATTCGCCGCATCATGAAATCCATTAATATAATCGAATACTAATGCTAAAACTATAATGATAATTATAAATGACATATTAATCTCAGATAATAAAGTTGTGCTTAAGCATATTTTACAATAATGGATTCGATAACATTCGCAGCATCCTCACATTTATCCGTAGCAGTTTCCAGTGCGCTCAATACTTCTTTTTGTTTGATGAGTTCAATGGCATTGGTTTCAAATTCGAATAAATAAGCCACTGCGGTATCAAATACATAGTCACTTTGGTTCTCAATGCTGTTGATCCGCACGCAGGCATCAGTAATTTTGCGCAGGTTCTTCATATTACGAAGTTCGATCACGGCCTTCTCAAGCTCTTTGGTGCTTTGCATGATCAGCTCTGCCAATTTCTTAATATAGTCGGAGATATTATCGATCTTATAATAAAGGATCCTGTTTGTGCTGCCATGGATATAATCGGCAACGTCATCGATGGCTGAAGCCAGGTAATGGATATCCTCACGGTCGAAAGGCGTTATGAAATTTTTACTGAGCTCTAAAAAAATCTGGTGGGTGATCTCATCCCCGCGATGTTCCAAATCTTCGATCTCTTTAATTTTTGAATTACGCTCTTCGATGCTCGGCGCATTTACTGCTTCCACCACAGCGTCGCCCATCTTGGATAAGTTAGCTGCGGCCTGCTCAAATAAAGGAAAGAACTTCCTGTCTTTTGGAACAAAATACTGAAAAATTGAATTTATGGATGCCATATGATTAATATTTAGGTGGGTGAATAATGTTATGTTAGTATGAAGTCTATATTAAAGTAAAGTAAATATATTAGAGGTCTAATCCGATTAAAGGAGTCATCTTGATTGTATTTGAATGCGAATAAAGTTAATATAATGTTATGTGAATATTAAGTTCAGTCTTAAGGAATCATTTTAAACGCAGTCAGCAGCGTTTAGAATTTGAATTGGGTTCTGAGTGTGATTACATTGTCTTTCAAATCGCTTGACAGCGCCGGGATATTCTCAGTGATTTCATTTCTTACCAGTGCATAATATACGGTGAACTTGATATTGGCGTTGACTTTATAAACCCAGCCAATTCCCAGCGTTGTATACTTTATATCGGCTGCTGTAAGTTTTGTTCCTGCCTGGCCAATTTCATTTCCGCTTGCCTGGATATTTGGGTCGTACCAGTCATACTTAAGTACAAACTGATGTTTTGTTTTTAAAATATTCTGGATGAAATAAAAGTTGGCACCATTGAATTTACGGTTATATGCATCGGATAAGGGTTGCGCATTAACGCTAACCGATGAATTGGCGGTGCCCGGCTGCTGTCCTGTTATGAATTCACCTCTTAATATGGTTAAACCTGCAACCCAGTTGATGCCAAGCTGAAAATCGAACCCGGTATATATCCTTTTTGAAATGGCGAATTTATTTTCGGCGGCGGAGTCGACCATGAATCCATTGCTACCGTTGGGTAGCGTGGCCATAGAATAAAGATATTTTGTTCCATTGGCCCAGCCTCCGTTATAAAAGGAAGTTCCCAGCCCGTATGAAAATTTTTCGGATTTTAAAGTTTTATTCCAATGAATATTTCCAATAAAATCTTTTTGAGAATCGAAATCGTTTGCATTATTCCCTGTGCCATTAAAGAAGCCGGCCTCAATTTTAAGCGGGTTGAGCTTTGAACCGGACGGCCTTTGGAACGTGATCATGGCCCCTCCGTCTCTTTCACCGGGAAAAAGTGTTTGTATCATACGTGATCTTTCAGGGGTTTCCAGCAGGCCAGAGGAATAAGGTACTTCGAAACCAAAAGGACGATTGAAAATTCCCGCAGTAAAGGAAATTGTTTTATATCGCTGCTCTGTGAATTTCCCAAAAGCATCTTTTATATTTACCCCATTCTGCGTATTATCAATATTGGCCACTATTTGCAGGATGCTATTGTCATACATTGTTTTAAATTCAGCCCTTCTCACCTTGAAACGATTGTCGGTGTTCACCGGAAAGTCACCTCCTTCAAAAGAACCTATCCCCTTCGATTCGGAAATCTGGTATTGGGCCTGTACATAACCGCTCAGTTTAATTTTTTTCAAGATATCAATGTCCCCCTTAATTTTTTTTACCTCAATTGCCAGCGTATCGTTCGGTTTTTGGATTTCCTGTGCTTTTAATAACGTACTCAGGAAAATTAAACATAACGCCAATATTATTATTTTGTGCATATTATATTAATTTATAATTACCTGCAAATAAAGATTGTGTTACCCCAATGTTGTGTTAAGTTAATATTATGTTTTAAATAATCGAGAAGGCATCATGGTTTGGGAGTGCTTTGGCAATTGAATTTGGATTATAAGAACAGGTTAGTTCTGAATTTCCATTCAGAAAATATTACTCATCAATTAATACCATTGGTTACTGAAAATTTGCCAAACTGCCTGAAAATTGATCATTAAATTTTTATAATTTTTGTTTTTTTTTACCACTAAGGCACGAAGAACACCAAGACACACTAAGAAATACAAAGTATTTCTACAGCACATCAAAATCCTCAAAATCCTACGAAGGATTATTAATGGAATCTTATATCATTTTTTAATTAAGAATTATATTTGTTTCTTTGAAAAGAACATGTGTGAAACTGCTATTAGATTCATTATGTTTAGTGTAATAACAAATTCTTTCACTTTATTTAATTCAATGTCGTTTAGTTAAGTATTTATTAATATAAAATCGATTCAGGTTACCGCTTCGCGGAAAGAAATGCATTTTAACACTGAGAA
>JBBRJE010000278.1:0-4415 GCA_038219845.1 Bacteroidia bacterium | reverse complement strand
AATGCGGTAAGATATTCCGATAAATATATCGGATTCCGTGGCAATCCAAAGCTGCAGCCGGAGATAAGCAATAGCATGGAAATCAGCTTTCAAAAACAATTCGACAGCAACAAAAAATTTAAGATAGGAAGCATGGGGGCTACCTTATTTGGTGCCCTGAATAAAAATGATATAGGCCGTACAGTAGTTATAGATACAAATAAAGTTGGGTATGTAACTTATACAAATATTAAGCGAGACTGGGGCTCGGGGGCTAATTTTTATACCCAATACAGCTATCAGCGCTGGTATAACGCAACCATCTCCCTGAGTTATGTTTACAACCATATCTCTGATTCAAGTAAGGGTGGAGTTTATAGCTTTTATACGCAGCACTCCTTTAAGTTTTTAAAGAAGCATAGTATAAATGTCAATGGGTATTACAATTCAAAGTTCATTGCACCACAGGGTTATATAAAAGCCACCTACCAGGTAAATGCGGGTTATAAATATGTGTTCTGGAAAGAAACAGCCAGCTTAAGTCTGAATGTTTCTGATATTTTCAAAACGGGCAAATTCCGCTATGTCTTTGATGCACAGGGGAACAAAATCAATGGCTATTTTCAATTTGAATCGAGGTATGCGTATTTAACATTCCAGTATAAGTTTAACAAAGGCTGGCAGGGTGATGGTAAAAAGCGAACAAAGAAAAACACCAAAGATAACCGACTCGACTTCGATAATAATGGTGGAGGTTTGGGAAATGGGAAGTAAGAGATTAGACCTCTAACTGTAAATGAAACAGTAATAATTTTCCATTTAATTTTTATCTTCTTTGTATCTTTAATGCTTAAAAGGCGTTATACAAATGATGAGGGTATTGAAAATAATTTGTTTTCTTTTATTTCTTTCCGCAATTCAGGCCCAGGTAAAAACCATAACGCTTCGAAAGGCCATTCCCTACGATACTCCGCACGTCACCTTAATTTTCAGTAATGACGCCCTGGTGATGCCCAAATTCCCCGGTGGTAAAAATGGTTTTGATGTTTCAGTTAGCCGGTTCTATCGTATGATTATTTCCAATGGGAATCTTAAGGTAGCGGCATCATCCGTTGCAGGATCAAAATTGAAAGACACCGTCGGTGAAACTGATGAAAAATCGGATAATGTGTTTTATGAGGGCAAGGTTCTCGACAAAGCGATATTTGTAAATGTAAAAACCTATTGTGATACCGATCGTACCATTATTCTTTTGCCACAGGCTCTCCCTGATATATATTCATATGCTGCTGTTAAGATCGTGAGGCTGTTGCCTAAATTCATTCCTCCAATTTACAATGAACAAGCCGTCCCGGTATATTTAACCATTCCCATTCGATTTTTAAGGGAGATAACTTTTATCGCCGCAAAGGATAAAATTCCGTCAAAAAAACATAAGGTAAGTCATTCCCGCCTTTGGTGGTTCTTCTATCATATCCTGCATCCATTTGGCATTAGGCAAAAGAAGTAATGGAATAAATAAAGCTTGATTTATTATTGCCCTATGATTGAAGCATCCTATTCTTCAATTTCATATCTTCGTGCCCGTTATGAACAAAGGACCTGTATCACAATATATAGAGCATCATTTCCGCCATTTTAATGCCGCGGCTTTAATGGATGCAGCCAAGGGTTATGAAACGCATCTCCTTGAAGGAGGCAAGATGATGATCACCCTTGCCGGTGCTATGAGCACCGCAGAATTGGGATTAAGCCTGGCTGAAATGATAAGGCAGGATAAGGTTCAGATTATAAGCTGCACTGGCGCCAATCTGGAAGAGGATATTATGAACCTGGTAGCCCATTCGCATTATAAGAGAGTGCCTAATTATCGCGACCTGAGTCCGCAGGAAGAATGGGATCTGCTCGAGAACCATTATAACCGGGTTACCGATACCTGTATCCCCGAAGAAGAGGCCTTTCGCCGTTTACAGAAACATATACACCAGATATGGAAAGATGCTGATGATAGGGGAGAGCGGTATTTCCCGCATGAGTATATGTATAAGATGCTTTTAAGCGGAGTGCTCGAACAATATTATGAGATAGACCCCAAAAACAGTTGGATGCTTGCGGCAGCTCAAAAGAATGTTCCCATTATTGTTCCAGGCTGGGAAGACAGCACCATGGGAAATATTTTCGCATCCTATATTATTAAAAACGAATTAAAGGCGGCCACCATGAAAAGCGGGATTGAATATATGGTTTGGCTAGCCGACTGGTATAGAAATAATTCATCTGGCAAGGGTGTAGGATTTTTCCAGATAGGAGGTGGGATCGCCGGCGACTTTCCTATATGCGTTGTACCGATGATGTACCAGGACCTTGGATGGCACGATGTTCCTTTTTGGTCCTATTTCTGCCAGGTGAGTGATAGTACTACTTCTTACGGTAGTTACAGCGGGGCAGTGCCTAACGAAAAGATCACCTGGGGCAAACTCGATATTCATACCCCAAAATTTATCGTGGAAAGCGACGCAACCATTGTGGTGCCTTTGATTTTTGCATGGCTGCTGGGATGGTAATGATTATATAAATCTTAACACTTAAACAGGAATGCTCCATTGGATTTATTTTGCAATGAGGCTTCCAAATTCCACTTAAAATTATTACTTTTGCAATCCTTTTTTAAAACAAAGGGGAAATTGTGGAAAAGCATAAAGCGTTCGATATAGAGTTTATGAGGCTCAGTGATGGGCGGCATGAGTTTAGTTTTGATGTAAATGATGCTTTTTTTGAAGCTTTTCCGCAGGACCGTGTCAAAAGTGGTAATCTGAAATGTAATATTACCCTTGTAAAAGAGGAGACCTTACTACAGTTCCAGTTTGAAATGGAAGGCTCTGTAAATACTTCGTGCGACCGTTGCCTGAATGGACTTGCCTACCCTGTAGAGTCGTTTGATACGTTAAAATTTACACAGGGAAGCGCTTATCAGGAGCAGGATGCAGATGTGATTGAGATTCCTGCAACAGAGCACAAGCTTAATGTGGCACAGTATATTTATGAATATATCATAACCAGCCTGCCCATGTATATCAACTGCGACGGATTGGAAAATGTGATATGCGATGAGCAAACATTAAAACATATTGTACCGGATACACAGGATGAGGCAAGAGATAAGAGTGACCCCCGCTGGAATATATTAAAAAATATTGATTTAGATAAATAAGAAATAAATAACCGTTATACCGAACATTAAATTTTAAACGTCATGCCAAATCCAAAACGAAAGATATCGAAACAACGCCGAAACAAACGCAGAACCCACGATAAGGCTGCACTTCCAACCCTGCGAAAGGATGCAAGCACAGGTACAGTATCTCTTTACCACCGTATTGATATGGAGAACGGCTTGTATCGCGGAAAAAAGGTATTTGAAGTTAAAGCCTAATTCCTGGGGTTTAATGGAAATTAAAATTTAGAATTATGGATTAAGCTGAGAAAGCTTAGTCCTTTTTTTGTTTAATTTGAAGCGATAATTTCTTTTAATTATATATTAATCAATCATCAGAAGTTAAATTACTGCTAATTATACAGGTTATATTCAGCGCAAAGTATAAATTGATAAACCCAATATATTGCGAGTCATGAAAATAGGAATAGATATCATGGGTGGAGATTTTGCTCCGGTGGAAGCCGTACTTGGAGCTATTGAGGCTCAAAAGCAAATGTCTGATGATTGTGCGATCGTAATGATCGGTGATGAAGACCAGGCCCGCGCCTTGCTTAAAGATTTTAATGCCGACCCTTCCTTATTCGCATTTGTACATACGACAGAAGTCATCGAGATGGGGGAGCATCCTACCAAAGCCATCGCCTCTAAAAAAGACTCCAGCATTAATATTGGATTTAAAATGCTTGCATTAAAGGAGCTCGACGTTTTTATGAGTGCAGGCAATACCGGTGCAGTGATGGTGGGGGCCATGTTTAGTGTAAAGCAGATTGAAGGGGTATCGCGGCCGACAATTATATCTGTGCTGCCCAAGCTTAATGGCGGTTTTGGGATTCTTGTTGATGCAGGGACTAATTCTGATTGTAAGCCAGAAATGCTTAACCAGTTTGCCATACTAGGCTCCATATTTTGCGAGTCAATTTATAATATTGAAAACCCTAAAGTGGCATTGATGAGCGTGGGTGAAGAAAAAGAAAAGGGGAATGCTTTAACGCTTGCCACTTATCCGCTTTTAGAGCAAAATCCACATATCAATTTTATTGGGAATGTGGAAGGTTACAATCTTTTTGATGATAAAGCAGATGTAATTGTATGTGATGGATTCACCGGGAATATTATTATGAAGGTAGCCCAGTCGATCTATAAAATAATGCGTAAGATGGGTAATAGCAATGATTACTTTGAACGCTTTAATTATGAAACATATGGAGGAAGCCCTGTA
>JBBRJE010000277.1:0-4425 GCA_038219845.1 Bacteroidia bacterium | reverse complement strand
TAAGGAAAAAATACCTTTAAGTATATAGGCGGCGATATATGGGTGGGTAGCGATAGTTATATTTTTGCTACTGTTCTCCTGGACCAAATATTTCAGGTTACTTTCTATTTCATCTACGATCACGGCACTGCTGTTTACCTCGCCTGTACCTTTACATTGCGGGCATACTTCCAGCGTATCGATATTCATTTCAGGGCGCACCCTTTGACGGGTGATCTGTAATAAGCCAAAAGTGCTTAAAGGTAATATTTTATGCTTTGCACGGTCGGTTTCCATGGCATCGCGCATGGCTTCATAAACAAGGCGTTTATTGCCGGTGCGGCGTACATCAATAAAATCTACGATAATCAGTCCACCCATATCCCGCAGGCGCAACTGTCGCGCTACCTCCTTGGCAGCCTCCTGGTTAATCCTTATGGCAGTTTCCTCCTGGTCGGCATCATTATTAAGCTTGCTGCCGCTATTGATGTCAATAACGTGCATGGCTTCCGTATGCTCAATCACCAGGTAACAGCCACCACTGAAGGTAACGGTTTTGGCAAAGGATGTTTTTATTTGACGTTCGATGCCATAGGTTTCAAACAGGGTTTGCTTACCGTTGAACAGCTTAACGATTTTTTCTTTTTCAGGTGAAATGCGGGCGACATATGTTTTTAAATCGTTGTAGATATTTACATCATTAACAATGATATTGCTGAAGTCATCGTTAAGCATGTCACGGAGCAGGGATTGGCTTTTATCCATTTCGCCCATCACTTTTTCGTGGGGTATCTCTTTGCTTCCGATTTCTTTTAGGCGTTTGAAAATATGATTCCAGCGTTCTATCAGCTCTTTCAGGTCATTGCGAATATCATCGTCCTCTTTTCCTTCGGCCACGGTGCGGATGATCACACCAAAGTTTTTGGATTTAAGACTGCTCACGATGGCTTTAAGGCGTTGACGTTCGGCGCTGCTTTTTATTTTCTTGGATACATTGATAGAATCCGAGAATGGAACCAGTACGAGGTATCTTCCAGCCAGTGATATTTCCGAACTCAGTCGGGGCCCTTTGGTGCTTATCGGTTCTTTGGTAATCTGAACCATGACCATTTCATTCTTCTGGTAGAGGTCGGCGATCTTGCCGGTTTTTTCGATCATGGGCTCGCGGGGAAAAGCGGCCAGGTCGGATTTGAAAATTTTATTGGCCCTGCTTTGCTGCACGAACTTATTCAGCGACCGCACATTGGGGCCAAGGTCATGGTAATGCAGGAAAGCGGGTTTTTCATGCCCGATATCCACAAAGGCGGAATTGAGAGATGGGGTAATTTTCTTAACTATACCAAGATAAATATCGCCAACATTAAAGTTTTTATTATGACGTTCATGGTGTAGTTCTATAAGTTTTTTATCTTGCGTCAGCGCAATACGCACCCCGTTTTCGGATGCATCAATGATTAATTCGTTCACTACGATAGTTTTTTAAAGGGTTCCACATGCGGTTAAGCTTTTCATGGTTTTGAATCTGAGATGGAATAAAAAAATCTCAATAACCGACAGGCAGACTAAATTTCATAAGATAACAAAGGCAGTAATCATATACTGCCTTTGAAATTATTTTATTGACTCATGCATAAAAAACTTAGCGTTTCTTATGACGATTGCGGCGCATGCGTTTCTTGCGCTTATGGGTTGCAATTTTATGGCGTTTCCTTTTCTTTCCGCTTGGCATAATTATACTTTAATTTAAATGTTGGATACTTTGATCTATACTGTCTTTTGCAGTTTTACGAACCGCGTACTTCTTTGCGTCTGTAAGGGTTTGCAATGCCTGTGCATGGTCGCCCTGTGCCGAAAAAAGTTGCGCAAGATACAAAGAATATTTTATAATGGAGGGATAATGTCGTACAAGGGTTTGAAAACGGGGAATCGCTTTGTCTAACTGGCCCGATTTAATGGCGAATTGTCCCAATAGAAACAGGGCATTTTCATTGGTGCTATCGCTGGCAACAATTTCCTTGAGCGCCATGATGCCGTTCATTGGTGTCTGCGAGGTGTTAATATAGCAATCGGCCCAGGCAGCTTTTACTTCAATGTCATCCGCATTTTTATTGGCTATGGGATCAAGAAAAGAAATGGCTTTCAAAGCAATAGCTTTCCTGTTCTCCTCTATTTCCGATTGTTTGAAAGCCGCATAATAGGCCATCCCCAGAACTCTGACGCTCTGCTTATCCTGCAATTTCTCCATACATATTGCCATCCCCAGCTTATTATCATACTTTTTATAGTAGGACAAAACATGTTGTATCGCATTTTCATTTGAATCTTTTCCGATCTCCAGCTTTTTACGGTCATCCTTGCTTAAGCCGGCTATGGATTCCTGTAAAATGGTGGCCAGGGGTTTTAAATTTTCCAAGGAAGGATCGTGGCTGGAAGCATTTTCGGATGGCTTATCCCTATTGGCTCCTTCGTTTTTATTGCTTAATACTTTTTTAGGTAGAAAATACAATACGGTAGTAAGTATGGCAATGAAGGCCAGGACAAAAATCTGGGTTTTATTGAGTTTCATAAAAAGGGCGAATGTAGGGAATTAGTGCCTTGAAATGGGTCAGGGGTAATAATTCAGGCCCGTAATTATAATGTTACCGTAATTCCTTATTCAGAGTCTAAGCCAAAACTTTGAAGCTTGAGCAGCGAAATACTCCTTTTCAGCTTTTCATATTATCAAATTGCAGCGGCAATTCGAAATCGGTGCTTCGGCATAAGGCGATTACTTTTTGAAGGTCGTCGATTTGTTTGGCTGTCACCCTGATTTTATCATCCATAATTCCGGCCTGCACTTTTAGTTTGCTTTCTTTAATTTTAGCGATGATCTTTTTTGCAGCATCCTTATCAATCCCAGCTTTCAGGGGTAATATCTTACGTACGGTTTTGCCTGAAGGCAGTGTTTCTTTGGAGAGGTCTAATGTCTTCGCATCCACATGCTGCTTGATCATACGGGCAAGCAGAATGTCTTCGATCGTATCCACATGCATCTCATTGTCGCTGATAATAGTGATGGTATTGCCTTTGCGGTCCCATTCGATTTCACTGTTGGTGCCGTTAAGGTCATAGCGGTTCTGCAGCTCTTTGCGGGCCGTATTCACCGCATTGTCAATATTCTGTTCTTCAATTTTATTTACGATGTCGAACTGTGCCATAAGGATAAAACAATTTTTGCAACCTTTAACGGTTTTTTGCGTATATATAAAGTAAATTGCAAAAGTAAATTTATTTCTATTATGAAGTATTTAAAGTTATGTCTGCCGGTGCTGGTTCTTATTTTCATGTCTTCGTGTAAGCCGGATAAGGAAATTATGCCGAATCCGGATGCGAACGTGCTTTTCAATTTCGACAATACCGTTAAAGGCATGCATATTCTGCGTTCCAGTTCCGCTAACACCAATGCCGCATCGAACAATTATACCATCGATCTCTTAAAATACTATATCTCCAATATTACTTTAGTGGATGATAAAGGGATTGCCACCAACTATAAAAACTATAATTTGATAGATGCCTTCGATATCAGTTCCACCTCTTTCCTGCTTGATAAAAAGATACCTAACGGTAATTACCGAAAGCTTACATTTTATATTGGTGTTGACCAGGAACGTAACCATACAGGGGCCCAGGAAGGAGCACTGAGCGTTTCCAACGGGATGACCTGGAACTGGACCTTCGGCTATATTTTTTATAAGCTTGAAGGTCATTTCACCACTGCCTCGACACCAACCGAAACGGCGTACCGAAACCATCTGGGAACCGATTCCGCCCTGGTGAAAATTGAGATACCCCTGGTTATGGATATCAAAGGTGCAGATCGTAAAGTTAATATCATGCTGGATATCGATAAGGTGATGGGAGATATGAATTCTAAAATCGACCTTAGTATAGATAATGACCGGCAATCGAATGCCGGTGATGAAATATGGGTGCGTAAGATTAGTTTAAATATTGCCCATGCTTTCACCTTAACAGGGATAGAGTAATTCCTTTGTATGAAACATCGCATAACAGTTTTTATTTTTATTCTCCTTGCCCTTACAACCGTAATTATCAGTTGCCGCAAGGATCAGAAATTAGCTACCCCTTTACCTGGCGCGACTTTGGTATTGGCTCAAAGCTTTATACCGCGTGGCTTTCCTTCCAGTGCATCCGATTTGAATGTCCGGGTTGATAACCCACTTACCTTGGAAGGCATTGCTTTAGGACGACGTTTATTTTATGATAAAAAGCTCTCGGGCAATAACCAGCAATCCTGTGGAAGCTGTCATATCCAAAAATTTGCTTTTACCAATGGGCCCGGATTCGACTTAAGCACGGGTGCTGACGGCGTTTCAAAAACACATCGCAATGCACCGGCAGCTTTTAATTTATTATGGGCTAAAAATTTTACATGGGATGGTG
>JBBRJE010000276.1:0-4439 GCA_038219845.1 Bacteroidia bacterium | reverse complement strand
CCTTTCCTTTTACAGCAAGAGTACCAAGATTTTATTTTGATTATAAATTCACCTCAGGCAGCGCATCTTTTGATGATACCTGGCAAGTGGATGTTATGCTTACCCGTTGGAATACCACCACCAGCAGCCGCGATATCATCGCCCGCATCATTAAGCAAGGCCGTTTCACCGATGGCACATGGCAAACTTTCAGCTATCCATTCACTTATTTCAGCGCAGCCTCCCCCGATAGCTGTTTTATAATCGTGAATTCATCGATAAACGCCGGACCTAGTACAAGCACCATATTGAATGTAGATAATTTCGCCATGCAGGCTCCTACAGGCATTGCTGCTACTGGAACGCATAATAAGGATGTTAGCATCTATCCGAATCCGGTACGTTCAGACGCCACTATAACTTATGACTTAAAGAAAGATTCAAAAGTGACCATCAATATCATTGATATCACCGGCAAAACAATAAGCTCATATAATTTTGAGAAAACTGCAGGTGTTCAACAAGAGAAAATAAATTTAGAAAACCTTAAACCGGGAATTTATTTCTATGAAATAAAAACTGCGGATGATATGAGAACCGGGAAATTTACCATCAGCAAATAATCCAGGCACAAGAGATATAATTTAAACCCTGTAACACTTTCTTGTTACAGGGTTTTTTATTTTTTTTAAATATGAAGATTGATATTCATGCGCACATTTTACCGGAATCATGGCCCGACCTGAAACAGCGTTATGGCTATGGTGGCTTCGTATATATGGATCACCATAAAAAAGGAAACGCACGAATGATGAAAGATAATGGCCAGTTTTTCAGGGAAGTGCAGGAGAATTGTTGGAATCCTGAATTGATAAAGGAAGACATGGCGAAATTTAAGGTGGACAAGATGGTGCTATGCACTGTCCCGGTCTTATTTAATTATTGGGCCAAACCCCATGACACTCTTGATTGGTGCCGGTTTTTAAATGATCACCTGGCCGGAATACAAAACAACCATGATGGAAAATTTATTGCTATGGGAACATTACCCATGCAGGACACGGCTTTAAGCATCACTGAAATGCGTCGCGCCGTTGAGGAGCTTGGGATCAGGGCCTTCGAAATTGGCAGCCATATTGAAGACAGGAATCTGGACGATAAAAGTTTTTTCCCATTATGGGAAGCAGCCCAGGATCTGGATATTGGGATTTTTGTTCATCCCTGGGATATGATGGGTCAAAATAAAATGCCGAATTATTTTTTGCCCTGGCTGGTAGGTATGCCTGCAGAAACAAGCCTTGCCATCTGCAGTATGATATTTGGAGGGGTCTTCGATCGCTTCCCAAGGCTTCGGGTTATGTTTGCGCATGGCGGCGGTTCATTCCCATTTACAGTGGGTAGGGTAAGTCATGGATGGCATGCCAGGCCCGACCTATGTGATATAAATGAGATAAAAGATCCAAAGGAATATATGGGTAAATTCTGGATCGATGGAATCACGCATGATGAAGAGGCGCTGAAATATCTGATCCACGTTTTTGGTGCTGATAAAATAGCCTATGGCACCGATTATCCGTTCCCATTGGGCGATCTGGAACATGGTAAATTCATTGAAGAAATGACCGACCTCGTACAGGATAAAAAGGACCAGCTCCTCTATAAAACCGCTATCGAATTCTTAGGTCTTGATAAATTGAAGTAAGAATTCAGTGGCTTTATTGAAAACAAATATTTAAATCGGATAACGCCATTTTATTTGGTGCCTCCTCCCCTGCCTCCTGCAATTGCCTCTGCCATCTGTTCCTGGTACCTATCGGTAACAAAGGCTACTTATTTATCCCAGTTCACTCTGGGAACCCAGGATGAAAAAGTGATCACCATGCTTTGTTTTGAATTAATCCAGTAAGGATGCTTGAAGGGCGTGAATTTCCTGGGGTTGGGAAAACAGGAAACAATCATGGAGGCTTCATTCAGATTGAGCCTGGAAGCCGGCTTCTTATAATAAAACTGCGAAGCCGACTCAATCCCATAGATGCCATCACCCATTTCAATAATATTAAGGTATACTTCCATTATCCTTTTCTTGTTCCAGAAGGCTTCTATCAAAACCGTGAAATAGGTCTCCAGCACTTTGCGAACCCAGCTGCGAACGGGAAGCAGGTATACATTCTTGGCGCACTGCTGGCTGATGCCGCTGCCACCACGCAATTGTTTTTTATACTTCTTACTTTCATCATAAGCTTTTTTTATGGCTTCAAAATCAAAGCCATGGTGCTTTAGAAAGTTGGGATCCTCGGAGGCCATCGCACAATAATAAACATTAGGACTGATTTTATTTATCGGCTCCCAATTTTGCTTAGGCCATTTTAAACGGTAGATCATGGTTGGCGTAATTTTCACCGGTATGATCCGGTAAAATAAAACCCATACCAATGAGCTCAGAAAAAAAACACTGACGATTGCCTTGAACCAGTTTTTTAAATTCCTGAAAAATTTCTTCATAATTATAATAATACATTATACTGCATCATATAATACCTGGGAGCGCCCAGGTTGGCCGGCGCGAACATATATTCGTGGTTGGTGATATTTTTGATGACCAGGCCTACCGTGGAATTGAATTTCTTTAATTTATATGAGATTCTGAAATCGATGATCCAATCGCCGTTGTGATTTTGTTCCCTATAGCTTTTCACCCCAGGAAGAAGTGCATTAAAAGCTTCATCAATATTTGTCATGAAGCTATTATATTTCACTGTGGCACCTGCCCCGAATGATTTATATTCCATATCCATATTTAATCTCAGCAAATCATTATTCCGGTATTTCAGGAACCTGTTTTTGGAAACCACCGCATTTAGTGAATCCAAATTAAGCGGATTTATTTTGGTATACCCACCGGTAATAGTTAAAGTCACTTCATTTATTTTTCCTTCTGCTGCAACGGTGGCTTCCACTCCGCTGATACGTGCATTTGTAAAATTAAGTGCCTTGAAACCCAGATAAGGGAGGGGATTGCCCTGGTAATTGGGATCGGGGGGATAATAACCAAAAATAAATTCGATCATGTTTTTGTATTGAGTTCTGAATAATGCAATATCCGCCATCCCCTTCCAGCCGGAAAAAAGAAATCCTTGCTTTATGCCGACTTCCGTACCCCAGCCATTTTCGGGTTGTAGTGCCGGGTTAGGAAATATATTTAATGCACCCGAGGAGGTGGATGCATATAATTCCGCGATCGCTGGCATCCTGTAGCCTTCCCCAATGCTAGCCCTGAAAAAGGTAGCCCTGGCAAGGTGCCAGTTTAAGCCAGCCCGTAGCACTTTAACAAATCTTTTGGCCAGCGTATCAGTTCTGAAATACTCGGCCCTGGTGCCAAAACTGAAAAGGATATGTTTCATTTTATATTCCGCCTGCATATAACCGGCAAGGTTTTCGGCAGTTTTATTTCCATAAACCGAATCGCTCATCACCCTGGAATACATATTGGCCGCGCCAAGGGTAAATTTTATTTCATTTCCGGAAGTATCACCGAAAGATTTCTGATACTGGTATTCATCATAAATAAAATCGGATTTATAATCGTTCTTTTTAAGATCCACTCCCTTATTGTCATTAAAATAATACCTGTTCTTAAATGAATGCCGATGGCCACGAGGTGATATATAAGTAAGAAAGGGATCAAAATAAAAGCGGGTATTAAATTGTTTGGTAAGCGTGCCCTCAGCCGGGATAGAGGGATTGCTGTCATTCTTCCATATCAAAAAAGTTTGTGTATGCTGACGGTAGATATTGAAATTGAGTCCAGCGCTTAGGCCAGCTATTTTACGAAAATGATATTTATAATTCGTGGTGAACCGGGCATATTCCGTTTTCTCGTCCTGGCGGTACTGGTTATCCAGCACCATAGCACCGGAAAGCACCAATTCATGGTTTTTTATTTTCCGGCTATGTGAAGAATAAATGCCATGATTAAAAATGGGTGATGAATTATAATTAAAATAACTCTTGTTGTAATTGTCGAACATGCCGGTGAACACCCTGATCCTGGTTTCAGGCTTGTCTTTGGCATATGCTGTACGCATATTAATTACGCCCCCCAAAGCGCTGCTGCCAAATACAGCCGACGACGCGCCTTTGATCACTTCCACTTGCTGTAAATTTTCGGTAGGTAAGAAATCCCATTTAATATCCCCTGCATCCGCGCTTAGTATTGGAAGGTCGTCGATGAGCATCAGCACCCGGCTCCCGGCCCCGTAGCTGAATCCACTGCCTCCGCGGATATTCACCTGGCTTTTCACTACATTAACGCCTGAAACTTGCTCTATCGCAGTTTGCATATTTATATTACCTGACTCATCTACCAATTTGGGCTTCAAAATTTCTATGGAAGTGGTTACCTCGGAAATCTTCTGTTCAAATTTTGAAGCGGTGACAACCACTTCATCCAAATTGGTATT
>JBBRJE010000275.1:0-4456 GCA_038219845.1 Bacteroidia bacterium | reverse complement strand
AATTACCCAAGTTTAGGGCTAATTTTATACACTACACTTTAATGCTTTCAAAATATTTTTTTGATTGTTAGATAATGTTACCACCTTAACGAATTTTTGTTTTGTCTTTGAGTGTTTCAAATTTACTTTGTAAACGGTTTGCAATTCCTGTATAATATCTATTGGCGATATGTTAATTTTTCTGCACTTGAATTTTATTAATGATAAAAGACACATTGACAAGTAGCAAATTTTTATATGTGCATTGACTCTTTGTGGTAACCATAATCGGATTGGATGAAGCTGAACATCACCTTTCATTGTTCTAAAACTCCTTTCAACTATGTCTTTGTCAAAGTATTTTCTAACGACTTCCCCGGGATCTAAAATTGTATTATGAAAGATCAATGAATACCCCACATATTTTACTTCATTATCTGTTGCTTCATCAGCTAACATTTTATCTCTTTTTAATGCTTCATATTTCGGGTTGTATATGACCACCATCTTTCCGAAAAGAAATTCTACTTCTTGCACATATACGTAAGTGTTTTTTAAAGTCACCTGGTTTTTAGCTGTGTAAATCTTGTTTCTATCGATCTTATCCAAAATATCTTTCTTAATCCCAATAGATTGTTTAACACCAACTATCATTTTCATTTTTAATTTATTTAAGTCTTCAACATTGTTTGCACTATAAAAACCTCTATCCATAACTATAGTTTTTATGCCCCTTTGAGCCATTACACGCATTAAATCTTCCAGGATTTTTATATTAGAAATATTACCATCATAGGATTTATGAAAAATAGGAAATCCATTGCCGAAACTAACACCAAGTCCTATTTGAATTAGTTTTGAAACTTTGCCATCTTTCCCTTTCCGAATCACGGACTCATCGTGTCCACCATTATAATAAGTATCAGTTACATCGAGAACGAAAGATTTGTTGTCGTCAGGATCGAGTTTTAACCAATAGTCAAAAATGCTTTGTTCAACTAAATCAAATTTACACTCCTCTAAATGATCTAATGCATTGTATAACATGTCGGTAGTTAACTCGTTTAATCCAAGCACTTCTTTGATTGTTGAATTTTCAATCCACTTTGACACTTTTAAAATGCTACCCTTACAAATAAGATGTGCAATCAGTAAGGCAATGATTGGCTTATGGTGTTTACCTAACAAGTAATTTAGATTCAGTTCTAATGCTAATTGATGCAAAACACTGACATCGGCATAGTGCCGCACATTTTCAATTTCTATTTTATTAATATCTACCTTTTGTATCGGTATGCCATTTTCTTCTTTACCAACATATTCTAAAACACGTTGTTTTACTTTACCATCTTCCCTGTATGATTCAACCTTTGCAAGGTAGATGGCATCTCCTTTTTTGATTTTTCTAATGAAGGCCATGTAGTGTATATATTATACACTACAAAGAAATAAAATTAATTTCACATAACCAAATAATTGTTGATTTTAAAGGGTTTGAGAGTTATAAAAAAGTGTAGTGTATAAAAAGTACCCTAAACTTGGGAAATTAGTTTCTTTTCAATAGTTAATAAAATATCAAAATTATTAGCGACATAGCCTTACTTTCTTTAATTTCATCATCCAGAAGCCAACCGTTGTACTTAGGAAGTTTGGCATTCTCAAGAAAACAAAGGCTTATATAAGGAAGATGGGTCGTACTATATGGGTAAGCCAGTTTACGCTCAAGCATAGGTCTTTGATTTGATATGACTTGGGAGTAACTACTCGATAAACCACCTAAAATGAGAATTAAGAGAATAGAATAATATAATTGTTGCTTCCTTATCATGTTATTTTTATCTTCTCATAAATTAAAGAAAGAGGTATAGGATTTTATAATGGCAAGGCATTGAACCCACGAAGGTCAGGAGTCAAATGTCCGGTAGTAATTAGCTTTCTTTATTGTCGCAGCGAATTTGCAATGTTATTGCTGTCCAGAAATGTTTGATGTTGTTTTACTTTGCCGTCAGCAAAAGTCCAAATCATTATCCAGTCGGTTTGAAAATTCTTTCCTGTTGGTTTAGCAACTCCTCCGAAAGCACCTTGACCGACATTGTTATAGCGTCTATCCACTTTATAAGGTGGATAGATGCAAGTTTGCTAACTTACTAAGTCTATTCTTACTGGCCTTTCAGCCCCTCCAAAAAACTTTGCAATTCCGCATTATTGTTAAAGTCTTTTTTTGTTACCACATAACGGTAAGCATTATATTTTCTTCCGTCAAGCTTGGTGAAATGATTCTTTAGGGTTCCTCGGTTTTTGTAGCCGATGCGGTCGAGCATCTTAATGGATTTATTATGCTCGCTGCTTACAATGCCATAAATTTCATTCAGTCCGATGGTATTGAAACAATAGTCGTGCATATAGGCGAAACTTTCTACGGCGAGGCCGCCGCTATGGTATAAGGGAGAAATACCGAGTGTACATTCGGCTTCTGCTTTCTCATGGTCTACATGGCGAACACCACCTGTGCCAATCACCTTATTATCTTTCTTGTGCCAAACTGCCCAGTATAATGAATTTTTATTTTCTACCAGGTCCATCAACCTGCCGAAATAACGCTCGGCATCTGCATAGGACTTAAAAGGAGAAGCATCCAGGTTATTGTAAAATTCCGGCATGCTTCCATATTCGAACATGCCCGGTATCGCCGTCGAATCGAGTTCTTTTAAAATCAATCGGGGCGTTTCTACAGTTTTTACTTTAATTTTGGTTTGGGTAGAAATATGCTGCATAGTGGTTTGTGTTTAATTCGTTTAATAGGTGATCTTGTTCACTTCTTCATTAAATTTTGCCTGGTTAGAAGCCCAATCCGCCTGCCTGTGCAAATTTATATTCACGAGCTCCGGATGAAGGTCTAAATAAGCTGTGATCGCTTGCCCGCTGGCGCCTAAGCCCACTTCATTAATTAACCGCGTAAAAAATTCAAGGTCATCTTCATAATCCAAGGTTAAGCGGTAGGGCTTATCTTTCTCCCAAATATTCAGCTCCAGGATATCAATTTTAATGCCACTCTGCTTCACAAATTCGGTGATCACATCCGTATTGGTGTTTTCCTCCTGAGCATATTTATAGAGGGCATTGATCCCTTCCTTTTTTATGGCATACGTGAAATAACCGCAGATCACGTTCTCCGGGTGTTTGATCATCAGCGCATCTGTTTGCTTGAGCGCGGTTATCGCCCTTTTGCCGATATCATAGTCATACATCAGGTCATCGCCATCAACCAACAATGCATTCTCAATCTGCATCTCATCAAAACAATCCTTCCAGCGTTTTATTTTATTAAGCAGGGCGCCACGATAAATTCCCACTTTATTGGTCTCTGCAATCTCAACGAAAATGTTATCTGTTGAATCGGTGGAGGTAGCTATGAGCACCGGCAAATCCGTTCGCTTGGCTCGCTCAATAACAGCCTCAATGGTTCGAATATGTGGAACGACCTCAAGGATCGCTTTATTTGGCAATCGGGTAGATGAGTTTCTTACCGTAACGAGGGCACAATCAGAATAGTTCTGGGGCATTGATCAATTTTCAAACAAATATAATATTATTTTTTAAATCATGCCTCATCAAGCGCCATGATACCTGCTATTCCTGACTCCTGTCGCTGCTGCTGCTCCAAACTTTTAACTATCTTCGCACGCTAATTTTTAAACTACAGGATATGAATATAATCGTCCCGATGGCAGGAATGGGCAAACGTATGCGTCCCCATACACTCACCGTTCCCAAGCCCCTGATCCCCATTGCCGGCAAGCCTATCGTTCAGCGCCTGATAGAGGATATCGCCAGGGTATGCGATGAAAAAATCGAAGAGGTGAATTTCATTATCGGGAATTTTGGGGAAGAAATTGAGCAGGTTCTTTTAAAGATCGCTGAAAGTGTGGGAGCGAAAGGAAAAATCAGCTATCAGAATGAACCCCATGGCACGGCACATGCCATATTATGCGCTGAAGAAAGCCTTAAAGGGAATGTTATCGTGGCATTTGCCGATACACTTTTCAAAGCGGATTTCAAGATGGATAAAGAAAAAGACGGTATCATCTGGGTGCATAGGATTGATGACCCTTCTGCATTTGGAGTGGTGAAGCTGGATCCATATGGCACCATTATTGATTTTGCAGAGAAGCCAAAGACCTTCGTCAGCGACCTGGCAATTATTGGTATCTATTACTTTAAAAGCGGGGAAAACCTGAAAAGCGAACTGCAATATTTATTGGATAATGATATTAAACATGGTGGTGAATTTCAGCTGACCGATGCCTTGCTGAATATGAAAAATAAAGGCATGCAGCTTACCATTGGGAAAGTGGAAGAATGGCTGGATTGCGGGAATAAGAATGCTACGGTATATACCAATCAAAGGGTATTGGCGAATACAAACGATAAGCTGGTCAGTGATAATTATATTCATGAAAACACGGTTATCGTTCCC
>JBBRJE010000274.1:0-4463 GCA_038219845.1 Bacteroidia bacterium | reverse complement strand
TGTCTTATACCTTTTTTCCCTTATCTTTGAGCCATGAAATTTGGAGTCGTTGTATTTCCGGGAAGCAATTGCGACCAGGACCTGGTACACTGTCTGGAGCAAAACACCAAACAAGAGGTCGTAAAATTATGGCATAAAGACCATGATCTGCAAAGCTGTGATATGATATTTCTTCCCGGTGGATTCAGCTACGGCGATTACCTGAGAAGCGGAGCCATAGCACGTTTCAGCCCTATAATGCAGAATGTGATTTCGTTCGCAAATAATGGCGGATTCGTTATGGGCGTATGCAACGGTTTCCAGATCTTATGCGAGGCAGGCTTATTGCCGGGAGCCCTGATCCGGAATACGAATATGAAATTTACCTGTGAAAATGTGTATCTGAAAACAATAAGCAATAATAGCCTTGTTACCTCTGAACTGAATAAAGACCAGACCCTGAAAATACCTATTGCCCATGGAGAAGGCAGGTTCTATGCTGATGAAACGACCCTTGGTATTTTGAATCAAAACGACCAGGTGCTGTTTAAATATTGCGATAGGAACGGCGAAATAAATAGTGAATCTAATCCCAATGGATCTCTCCAAAATATTGCTGCTATTACCAATAGTACAAGGAACGTATTCGGAATGATGCCCCACCCTGAACGCGCTGCCCTGCCCGAATTATTTAATATAGATGGATTAGGAATTTTTGAAAGCATCATGAGTGACATTAATGAATCAGTACAGATTTAATGCGCACTAAAATTCGGATGTTATTTTTTTTTAGAGTTTATCAAAGCCTTTATTCACTAAGTCATTATATTCGTTGATAATTTCATCCACAATTTCCTTGACCGTTTTGATGCTTTGAATACTGGCTGCTATTTGCCCTATCTCCAGTTCGCCTTCCTCCATATCGCCTTCAAACATACCGCGCTTTGACCGTGACCTTCCCAGCAGCGTCTTTAACTCATCTGGGGTGGCACAATTTTCTTCCGCAACTTCCACATCATGATAAAATTTATTTTTCAATATTCGAACCGGTTGAAGCTTCTTAAGCATTAAACGGGTATCTCCATCGCCTGCGTTCACGATGGCCTGCTTAAAATTTTCATGTGCGCTCGATTCTGTACTCGCTGCAAAGCGACTGCCCACCTGCACCCCATCGGCTCCCAGCGCTATCGCGGCCAGCATGGAAGCTCCGCTGGCAATGCCACCCGCGGCAATCAAAGGTATATTGATTTTATTCTTCAATAAAGGAATAAGACATACCGTGGTAGTTTCCTCCCTGCCATTATGTCCTCCGGCTTCAAAGCCTTCACCTACAATAGCATCTACCCCTGCCTCAACAGCCTTCTGCGCAAATTTTAAATTGCTCACCACATGCACCACAATTATATTTTTATTTTTTAAATAAGAGGTCCAGTTGACCGGGTTACCTGCGGAGCTAAATACAATTTTCACCTTCTCATCAATAATGATTTGAATCAATTTATCAATATCCGGGTAAAGTAAAGGCACGTTCACCCCGAAAGGCATAGAGGTTGCAGCTTTGCATTTAATAATATTTTCACGTAAGATTTCAGGGTACATGCTGCCGGCGCCGATAAGGCCAAGGCAACCTGCATTGGAAGCTGCGGAAGCCAGCCGCCATCCGCTATTCCAAACCATACCTGCCTGGATCACGGGATATTTAATATCAAACAGCTTACAGATCCTGTTCATTGATTATTCAACAGCTTCGACCTTGTAAACAAAATAATTGGTTTCTCCCTGCCAGGGGAAATGACGCATTTTCTCTTTATATGATAAACGAATGCGCTTCCCTTCATACGTGTTTAATTTAGTAATCGTTTCCTCTTCATCCGTCCTCACCGAAAAATCCCACATATTATTCAAAATAGAACCTCCCTGCTGCGATACTCCACCCAGATTCAACTGACCTTCCCAGGTTTTAAAAACGTATCCCTTATGAGAAAATTTTAAGAGGAGTCCTGTACGGCTTCCTTCACTATAGGTAAAGCCGGCGAAAGCAAAATAACCAATGGTAAAACATACCACAGCCAAGACAACGTATAAAAGTATTTTTTTCAGAGAAAGCATAGAAATGGAAAGAGGCCGCAAACTTATAAAAAATAAAGCTAAACAGTTTCTAAAATTTTCCAACTATCGTAATATAGGCCGCTCTGGGTTATCTTCGGGTCATTAAACCATTGCGGGGGCGCTACAACTATTTTATTATTGGTATTCAGATATTGGGCCCACCACGAAAAGCTGCTATTGCTTAAGATAAAATGCTTGCAGCTTTTCATCAGCCAGAAAGCAGCCACAGCGCTTTCTTCTTCGACAAAAATAATATCAGGATGCTCAGCTAAAAAGCTTCTGCAATATTCAATATCATCGCTGAACACGAAAAAACAGGGGTCTTTTATTTCGCCTTTTAAATGCCTGATAGCATCTAAAAAATATTTTTCGGTGCATACCTGGTGCAAATTATTATTTATATAATCGCCCCTGCGAATATGTATTGCAATACTCGAAGAACCCTGAACCTGGCTTAATAGCACGGATTCAATGACGGTCACAGGAACAATTTCTTTTAAAAGCAGTTCCCTGATATGATCGAAATAAAACCTATTCTGCCAATAGCCCTGAAGAAAGATATTATCCGCTGGAAACATGTTTTCCATTGAAGGATCTTCCATTAGGAACGCTAATTTTTTTTTAGTGACCCTGTGAAACCACCAGCGGGAAAGATGCTGCCTGTTGGCAACTGCGTTTATTTTAAATCCATCCAGGGAAAAATCACGCGTGGAATCAGGTTGAAGTAAAAGACTAAGGTCAAGGTAGGGCAATTCCCCTTGCCTTGATGCCAATGCCCTGGCTATGGCGTATTGAAAAAGCTGATTGCCCAGGCCACCATTAAGCTGTGAAGCTATCATTGCTTACGCAAATCATATTCCTTATTGTCCTCCCCCAAATCTAAGTTGGTGCTTGATAATTCATGCAATACCTTCATGGTTCGCAGCTTCTTTGTACTTGAAGGATTATCATCGGCAAGCACCAATTGACTATTATCATTCTCAAGTGTCCAGGTACCGGTTATGGTTGTTTCCACACCTCCCTGGGGATGATAAAATTCAGTATACCGGCCTTTGGCGTCAAAACTTAATTTATATCCCTGATAGGCAATATTAAAACTACTCGTCTTATCAATATCGTTTTCTTTAAAGGTAAGTATACCCCAATCTCCTGGTAAAAAATCCTGCACTTCCTTTTTCTTACATTGGGAAGCGGCGAAAACTGAAAAGCATGCCACCAGGATAATTAATTTTTTCATATTACAAGCAAGTTAAATAATTTCATGGAATATTTCACTATCTGGTGTTACATCCATTGCGAAAGCCTTAATGCTTCGAGTTTTTATAATAATCCCATGGCCGGATCAAGGACCAAAAAACCATTTTTAAGCACCGGCACAATTTCATATATATCCTGTTGAAAGCAAAATGCGATATCCTCTTCAATACCTAATGCCGCAAAACGGTGAGCATGACTCGATTTCTGAATATATTCATTCAGGTCATCCTTCGCCAGCACATAGAGGTCGACCGCAGCGATGGTGGCATCATCATTTATGACAAAATCTTTTCCCAGCTCAGACGCTACTGCGCCTGCAAAGAGCGTGTCTTCCAGGTTGAAATTATTTTTCCACCCGCTGCATAGCAGCACCACATCCAGGTTTTTCTTTTTAAGGAATTCACATAATGCTTTTTTGTTCAGAAAGCTGCCAATCACCACCATCGCTGCGTCGCGGGATAAGCTGATTGCGTGGGTGCCATTGGTGGTAGTCATTGCTATCGACGCCCCGCGGATGGCAGATTCCATAAAGCTGAAAGGCGAATTGCCGATGTCGAATCCTTCTACCGGGCGCCCCTCACGCTCCGCAGCACATATAAAACCCTGGCTTCCATAAGCCCTGCTTTCCTCCGGAGTGGATACCGGTATGATCAATTCCGCCCCATGAGCAAAGGCAACACAGATGGAGCTTGTAGCCCTTAGAATATCAATCACCACCACCACTTTTTCATCTAATCCGGTAAGCTGTAATAATAAAGGGCTGAGAATAGTCTGGATCCTGGGCATGTATTGAATTTAAAACAGGCTGCGAAAAAACGAATAAAATCGCAAATAATGACTAATTTCACCTTCCTATGCAACGAATTGATCACTTATTACGATTATTGTGTAAATCCACCAAGGTACATGCAGGATAGCGATTCGGAACTAATAGAAGGGTGTAGGCAAAATAACCGGAAGAGCCAGGAGCAGCTATATAAAAAGTATGCTGGACTTCTGCTAGGCATCTGCCTGCGTTATGTAAGGCACCGCGCTGAGGCCGAAGATGTATTAATGGAGGGCTTCATGAAGATCTATCGGCTGATCCCCACATTCACTGCCAATGGCTCATTTGAAGG
>JBBRJE010000273.1:0-4468 GCA_038219845.1 Bacteroidia bacterium | reverse complement strand
CTGGCTACAAAAAATGGAACTGGCAATCGAAAGGGTAAAAATGAGAGTAAGAGAAGGAGGGCATAATATTGAACCAGCGATTATTAAACGAAGATATGTCAGGGGAATAAAAAATCTATTCGAAATTTATATGCCTTTGGCAGATGAGATTGTGATTTTAGACAATTCAGAAGATCCTTATAAATCAATAGCAGAGAAAAGTTTCAATATGGAATTTATAATAACTGATCCCAAAAAATTCGATTGCCTTAAAAATTATTATAATGAAATTAAATAAAAGAAGCCCCGAACTTACCAAGATTCTGAAAGGAATGGATAAAGTGCATGAAAAACTTATTGAATTTAAGAGAAAAAATAAGACTGAATTAGTAGTACTTCGTAACAATAAAATAGTAAGAATAAAACCGTAAGGAATTTCCCCTCCCCTGAAAAAATTTATTGATAAAGCAATTAATCAAATCAACCGATGCAAATAGGAATTGATTCCTTCGCAGCTGCTACAACAAATAATGATAAAAGCATTGCTGGCAATAACGTTCAGGCCCTTTCAGAACTACTCGAAAGAATAGTACAGGCTGACAAATCCGGTCTCGATGTTTTTGGCATCGGGGAGCATCACCGTAAAGAATTTTTAGATTCAGCGCCTGCCATAATTCTTGCAGCCGCTGCGGCGCGCACCTCACGTATCCGTCTTAGCAGTGCAGTAACCGTACTGAGCGCCGCCGACCCTGTAAGGATATTTCAAAACTTTGCTACCCTGGATTTAATATCACAAGGCCGTGCAGAAATGGTGGTTGGGCGTGGGTCATTCATTGAAGCCTTTCCTCTTTTTGGATACAACCTTAATGATTATGATGCGCTCTTTTCGGAGAAGCTGGATCTCTTGCTTAATATTCAAAAAAATGAGATCGTCAACTGGTCGGGGAAATTTCGTCCTGCCCTTCGTGATCAGGCAATCTATCCCAGGCCCTTACAAAACCCGCTACCCATCTGGCTCGGCGTAGGTGGAACCCCCGAATCTTTTGTGCGTGCCGGAACTCTCGGACTGCCACTCATGGTTGCAGTCATCGGAGGTGAGACCCATCGCTTTCGCTCGCTGGTGGATCTTTACAGGGAGGCGGGCAAACACGCAGGATTTGGTACTGAGCAATTAAAAGTAGGCCTGCATTCATTGGGCTATGTGGCTGATACAAGTGCGGAAGCTATTGCTGATTATTATCCGGGATACGCGGAGACCTTTACCAGGATTGGTAAAGAACGGGGATGGCCACCCGTAAGCAAATCGCGTTTTGATGCACAAAATGGTGATACAGGAGCATTGCTGGTAGGTAGCCCTGAAGAAATAGCGCAGAAGATCGTGAGACATAGCGTGGCGCTGGGTGGCATTTCAAGGTTTACCTTTCAAATGGATAATGCGGCCCTTCCCCATGAAAAACTTTTGCATTCCATCGAATTAATCGGAACAAGGATCATACCTATGGTTGATCAAGTAATTCGAAAAACAAAGGCGCAATAATCATCACCGCAATGCGGATTTCATAACGATAATGAAAAGAGAATAATGGATATGCTTAAATTTAAAGACGTTTATCATCTTTGAAAATTTTAATGTTAAACGTGAAATAATAATTTCTTGAAATACCTCTATCAAGTATTAAATTTAAACAATGATGAATGCGCCGATAGAATTGACCCCAACGCAAAATGAATCAAAGAAAATAATCTATATAATGATATCATGAGAAAACTTCCCATACTACTGACCTTTATTTTCAGCTCTGTCCTGATTTTCGCTCAAACCAATGAACTGCCTAAACGCAATGCTTTTAATCTTCATATTGCAGTGAATGATACCAGCTACTACAATGAAGAAATTGCTGCATCTTCCTTTATTCTCCCCGGCAATACCATACAACTTTACCCGGGAGAAAAGGTTTTTATTGAAGTGGAACTGATAAAAAACGAAATTAAAAGTATGAAATCCGTAAAGGAGAACCTCCATCCGGAAAAGACCCTTGTTATTTCTTTTTCACAACAAACGGAAGGTAATATGCACCAGGGGATGATGTTGGAAATAGAAAATCCATTCGATAAAAAGCTGGAATACAAAGCGAATATTTTTTTAATGAACACACAGAAATGGCTTATAACAAATGTATGGCCGGTGCGTGCTAAAATTTCTTCCTATGAATCCTGGCAGGATCTTATTATCACCATCGGCTTATCCGACTGGAAACTTAATTAGCTTTTATGTTCAAAATAATAATTATAATACCCGTGATTACATTTGTTTATTATGAAAACGCGGGCCGTGGAATGGCTGAAATTTAGATCTGAATCCCATTATAAGCCACAAAAATGAAAAGTAAAATATTAAGAAATTCCTTATTTCTTATTGCATTATTTATCCTCATTAATAATTTTATTTTTTTTCCGGGGAATATTTTATCCTGGGATGTGTTTGGTTACTATCTCTACCTGCCGCTTAAATTTATATATCATGACCTTGGTTTACAGCATCCGGCCACCATTACAGCGATCATTGAAAAATATAATAGCACTGCCACGTTTTACCAGGCCCTGGAAATGCCCGGTGGATCTTATGTGATGAAATATCCAATGGGCCTTGCATTTTTCTACGCCCCATTTTTCTTCTCCGGTCATATTCTTGCGCTCGTTTTTAATTACCCTACTGATGGCTTCTCACTGCCCTATCAATATTCGATTTTTATCGGAGGTATCTTCTATTCGATCCTTGGAATTTGGGTATTGGCAAAAGTGCTGCTCCGTTTCTTCAATGAAAAGGTGGTGCTCCTGGTTTTGATAATCATCATCTTCTCCACAAATTACCTGGTGCATATTACCATGTATGGACAAAACGCCATGTCGCATAATTATTTATTCATGACTTATGCATTGATACTTTGGTTTACTATTAAATGGCATGAAACATACAGGTTAAAATATATATTAATGCTTGCCATAGTTTCTGGTCTAAGCATTTTAAGTCGACCTTCAGAAATTGTATGCCTTGTTATTCCTGCATTATGGGGAGTAAAAAATTGGAACACAGGAAGAGAAAAATTGGGTTTGATTTTTCAATATAAAAAACAATTAGCTGCCTTTATAATTGTAATTTTATTATTCGGCTTATGCCAATTTATTTACTGGAAGATTTATACAGGTAAATTTTTATTTTATAGCTACGGAGGAAATGCAGGTGAAGGATTTGAATTCTTAAGCCCTCATCTTTTAAATATATTATTCAGCTTTAGAAAAGGATGGCTTATTTATACTCCGGTAATGATTTTTGCCATCGTGGGATTTTATTTTATTTACCTCCATCAGAGAAATATATTTTATGCGCTTTTCCTTTACTTCATTTTAAATTTGTTTATCGTTTCCAGCTGGTCGACATGGTGGTACGCATCTTCCTTCAGCCAACGCAGCCTGATACCCTCCTACCCTGTTATGGCTATTGGCCTGGGATACTTTCTCAGCTGGCTGAACAGGCAAGAGATCATAAAAGCGATTTTTTATATGCTGATCAGCGCCTTTCTTTTTCTAAATCTTTTCCAGAGCATGCAATTTCATTATGGCATTATTGATGGAGAAAGAATGACAGGAGCGTATTATTGGAAGATATTTGGGAAAATAAATATCAGCCCGGAAGATCAAAATTTGCTGCTGGTGAACCGGGCTGTAGACAGTAGCGGGATTTACAACGGCGAGGAGGTAATCTATTCAAAACGGTTGGCTTATTTTGATTTTGAGAATTCTGAAATAAAAGATTCAAGCTACTCTTTCGGGGGGAAATATTCTTTTAGGTTGGATAGTCTTCAAAAATCTATGCCGTGTATTGAATCGCCATATTATGGCTTAACAAATGAGGACCATGCCTGGGTAAAGGCTACGGCCTGTATTTATCCCATGGGCGAAATTATTAATGATTCATTTCGCCTTTCTATTTGTTTTAACCACAATGGGTATATTTATAATGATATGTCCTATGGATCGGAGAGAATGAATCTTAAATTAAATCAATGGAATAAAATTACCTTTAATTATCTTACACCTGAGGTAAGAAGGAGAAATGATAAAATAAAAATTTGCTTTTTACACCAAGGAAGCACGCGAATTTATATCGATAATTTCCAGCTTGATATTTATGAACGCCGGAAATAATATAACCAGAGAACTATGAATACCGGTGTAGCTGTGACGAATGGAACTTTCACGAATCCATTCCTCTGGCTTTCCATCATTCTTGTTTTTGCACATTGTAAAGATTCAGGAAAGACGAAATACGAACAAAAAAGGGATACGGTTACCGAAAAAAAAGATACCCCTATAAAACCCACAATCAAGGCAGGATCAGAAAAAATAAGCGTCCTGGTTTTACCTCCATATGATGAAATAGGGAATGAAGGAATCTCGCCCGAGGTACAAGATTTTTTGGAGGCCGGAT
>JBBRJE010000272.1:0-4526 GCA_038219845.1 Bacteroidia bacterium | reverse complement strand
GTGACTTTCTAATAAAATTATTTAATTTAAGAAAAATTATCTCCTGTTTATTCTTCAATAAACTATTTTTGCCGCTTTAATGGCTAAAAATCATTTTATTTACCAGATACAATGGAAGACAATCAGGACAATTCAAAAATTCTCAAAAATAAATACATACCCACGGCTGAATTTTATAGCCAAATAATTGACAGCCTGCAGGATTATTCAATCTTTACCATGGATAAAGAATTCATGATTAACAGCTGGAGCGCAGGATCAACAAAAATATTTAATTATGAAACAGAGGAGGTTATTGGGAAACACTTTGAAATCATATTCACGGAAGAAGATAAAAAAAATGGCATCCCTGCGAAAGAAATTGCTTCAGCATTAGAGTTGGGCCGGGCAACGGATAACAGATGGCATATTACCAAAGACAAGAGTTTGTTTTATGCTTTTGGTCTTGTTTTCCCACTCACAGGTTTGGATGGTGAGCTCTTGGGCTATGTTAAAATCCTACGTGACTTAACAGAAAGAAAGCATTCGGAAGATGCAATAAAAAAATATGTTACGGATCTGGAAGTGCTGAATACGCATAAGGAAAGCGTTCTGGCTATCCTTTCACACGATTTAAGAAGTCCACTGTCAGCCATCATCAGCACAGCCAAATATCTGAGAGAGAATTTTCATAAAATGAAACCCGAAGCTGTGCAAGAGATGCTCGACCTGCTTTACAAGTCATCCACTGATGAATTAGCGATGCTTGATTACCTGGTGGAATGGGCACGAATAAAATATGCCTCTGAGATCTTTTCTCCTTCCAAAATTGAACTTATAAAATATGTTGAGAACGTTTTTGAAACTTTGAATGAAACGGCTTCGTTAAATGCAATTAACCTGCATCACGAGATCGAAGAAAATACCAGGGTATTTGCTGATAGTAAAATGTTGCTTTCCATCATACAGAATATCGTTTCCAATGCTATAAAACATACCCAAAAAGGAGGAACAATAAACATTTCCGCCAAAAAGAAGGAGGATAAGATTATTGTCGAAATAAAGGATACCGGATCCGGAATGTCGAAAGAAATATTAAATAAGCTTTTTACCCCGCAAATGAAGACCCTTTCATTGGCAAGAGAAGAAAACAAAGGTGCGGGAATTGGATTATTATTGGTTAAAGGCTTCCTGGAAAAAAATAATGGGGAAATATGGGTAGAAAGTATGGAAGGATCAGGCTCCACCTTTTATTTTACCTTACCCTGCGAAGAATCAACAAAAAAAATAGAAAGCGCTGACCAGATCAAGTTTGATAAAAATGCTTAAAATTTATATTTTTTAATGGCAGAATGAATCGTGTGATACCTTTATAGTGTCCCCTCTAAAACATCGGCAGGCAACAAAACTAATGACCTGGCTCAGATTGATCATTATACTCATCCTTGAATTATCTCTGACAGGATCCTTCAAAAAATAAAAAATTAAATGGATCAACAGATGCTATATACGCTGATATGAATGGCACTGCCTGTAAGGTTCCTGATGCTTTCGAACATATTAATAAAATAAAAAACAAACAGATGATTGGAAAAAAGAAGGAAACATTAAAATGCTGAGGTCTTAACAATCTCAAAAACAGAAATCATAAATTTAATCCATGCCTTAAAAAAGAATCAGCATTCAATAATGAAAAAACTAAAACTCACTTTTCTTTTACTCTGCACCCTGCCGTTGACTCTTCCTGCGAGAAAGGTAACGCTAAAAAGCCCATTATCAGGAGCCGATTATACTTACCTGGAAGCGCAGGCAAAGTCCTATTTCGGATATGAAATGACGGTTGGATTTTACTTTAATACCGATGACTTTTACGATAATAAAAAGAAGCAATTCGAAATTTCAATACAGCATTGAATCTCGCCACAACGCTGGTGAAAGCGAGGCCCGACAGCGTTTCATCTTATGATATACTTGCTGCAGTAAAGTATAAACCTGTTAAAGCAAAAGAGACCGACGCAAGCTGGATTTATTTTGATTTTTGAATAATACGCTTATATTTGTCTCATAACAATTATACTGATCGATGCATAAAAAATATTTACTTCTTTTTTATATTCTTTTTTTTGGGATGATACAATCGGTATCACAAACAATTGTAATTACACTTCCTAAAAATATTACAAGGGCAGATGATATGCTGAAGGTATCATTCCCAAATGGACAGTATCAGAATAAAAAATATTATCTGGAACTGGCAATCTATATGTCCTCCAAATTAATATTTACCGGCACAAGTAATATTTTTTCTATCGCAGATAATAAGCCTGAGGATATATTCTTCACCCAGTTCAGCGCCAAAGACAGCGTCTACGCCGCCCTCAGCTCATCCAGCGATTTACACGATGGTAACTACCAGCTGCAATACCGTATCAGCTCGCTTGTTCCCAAAGCCATTATTGTATCACAAATTGAGAACCTGAATATCGGCAAAAAAAACTCAGTTAAAAAAGCAGCCGTGAAAAAGGAGCAGGCAAAGCCTGAAACAAAAAAAGAAATAGTGAACCCGGCTCAAACAGAAATAAAGAAAGAAAACGGGAAAGCTATAGGCGGCGTAGAGCCGGGGAAAGATTCGGTAACAAAGCCCGAACCCCCAAGCCCTGGTGGAATTAAACTCTCAGGATATGTAGATGCTTATTATGCTTTCTATACCGATTCAACAGGCATTAATGAATATGTAAAATTTCCTTCTATCGCACCGCGAAGCAATCATATTGGCCTCAATACAGCCATGATCACCGCACAATATGATGGCGATAAATATCGTGGGCTGGTGAGCCTTCATTTTGGCGATATTGCACGTTCTGCCTGGTCGGTGCCCTATAACCCGATCATGGAGGCACATGCAGGAATATTGCTTAAAAAAAATCTATGGCTCGATGGGGGTTTCTTTCGCACGCATTTTGGAACAGAAGGTTTATTACCCAAAGAGAATCTTACCAGCTCCGTATCTGTTGGCACTTTTTATGAGCCATATTACGAAAGCGGCTTTCGCCTGAATTATACGCCCACCGATAAGCTGGCAATTAATCTATACCTTTTGAATGGCTATAATTTGTATGAAGATAATAACAATAAAAAATCGCTTGGGATGCTTATCACCTATGCCATGAATGATAAAGAAAATATCGGCTATAGTAATTATATTGGCGACGATTCGCCCAAAGGGGATTCAATAAATCATACCCGGATCCACCAGAACTTTTTTTGGAATTATACGATCTGGAAAATCAAATTACAGGCCGGCGGTGATTACTGTTTACAACAAAATTCAAATCTCAACAACCCAAACAAAATGGGATCTATGTACAGCGGTGTCTTCACTATTAAATACGCTGCGCTAAAAAATATTTCAATTTGGGAGAGAACCGAAGTATTCAGCGATCCACAAGGATTTATGTCGGGCATCTTTACCGATGACAGCGGTCGGAAAACAGGCTTCCGCATATGGGGTGAAACGCTGGGCCTGCAATATAAAACATCGGAAAATTCTTATCTGAAGCTGGAAGGCAGAACACTACTCATGAATAAAGAACAAAAGATTTACCGTTGGAATGCCACTAACAGGAACTTTCGGTCGGAGATTACGTTTTGTATGGGAGTATCTTTTTAAATATCATTATATAACCATTTAAATATTCAATATTATGTTTGACACTGGAACAACCGGCTTTATGCTTCTGGCTACAAGCCTTGTAATGCTTATGACACCAGGCCTTGCCTTTTTTTATGGCGGCCTGGCGGGAAAACGAAATATTTTAGGGATCATGATCCAGAGTTTTGTTTCCATGGGGATCACCACCATCCTCTGGTTCGTTTGTGGTTACTCCTTATGCTTCAGCGGTGATAGTCTGGGAGGCCTTATCGGCAACCTGGATAAAGCGTTCATGGCAGGCGTTAACTTGAACACCCCTTTCCCCGGAAATACTAAGTTGCCCGAATTTGTTTTTATGGCCTACCAGATGATGTTCGCCATCATCACCCCAGCCTTAATCACAGGCGCTTTTGTGAACCGAGTGACGTTTAAATCTTACCTTATATTCTTAATTTTCTGGCAGGTGCTCGTATATTATCCTTTTGCACATATGGTTTGGGGCGGTGGCTTACTAGCCCAGCTAGGTGTACTTGATTTTGCAGGTGGAATTGTTGTTCATGCTACTGCGGGATTTGCAGCTTTAGCTTCTGTAATTTATGTTGGTAAACGCAGAGACGTGGAATCACCACCCAATAGCATCCCCTTGATTGCAATTGGAACAGGGCTCTTATGGTTTGGATGGTATGGCTTCAATGCAGGAAGTGAGCTGGATGTGAATGCCATTACAGGGCTTGCTTTTTTAAATACCGATGTGGCGGCTTCGTTTGCTGCCATCACCTGGCTGGTGATAGAATGGAGAGCGCAGCGGAAACCTAAGTTCGTTGGCCTCCTCACCGGCGCTGTGGCTGGCTTGGCAACTATCACGCCGGCGGCAGGCTTTGTATCACTTCCTTCT
>JBBRJE010000271.1:0-4541 GCA_038219845.1 Bacteroidia bacterium | reverse complement strand
TCAGGCAAGGAGGCTGCATATGATGATGCGATAAATAATTTAACAGCGGCTCTATCGCTGGACAGCAGCTGGGGAGTTTTCGGCGCTTACACACAATTAGGCCTGGCTTATTCTGCCAAAGGCGATGCTATAAATGCCAGCCATTGGTATAAAAAATCACTAGAGGTAAAGCCCGATGATGCGGTAGCCTTAACCAATCTGGGTAATGCTTTTTTCAGGTTGCAGGAATTTGATTCGGCCATTGTTTATCTAAGTAAAGCGGTGCTGGCAAATCCTGCCGATGCACTGGCTCTAAATAATCTTGGCTCTGCTTATGGCTCCAAAGCCGATTATGAGAATGCTATTTCATGCTATAAAAAAGCGGCTGCATTAAATCCAAATAATTCAGAGTCTTACAGGAATATGGGAGTTATGTATACCAGGATGAAAGCATATGATGATGCAATTCGATGTTTTAAGAAGGCGATCGAAATTAACCCTTCAGATAAAACTGCAATTGAGTATCTTAATTCGGTAAATGCAATTTCCGGGAATCATAAATAATGGAAAAAATCCAATCAGCGGTTTATTGCCTGGTTCTTATCATCTCAGGGATTGCTTGCATGCAAAAAGTAAAAAGCTCAAATATTGCAACCACGGAGGATACAATTATTTCAACCTTGAGGATAGATACTATTTTTCAGTTAGAAGTCGATAGCATAGCATACCAGCTAATCATCACCAATGATGATTATACTGTTGAAGACAAACAAACAAGATTTATGAAAACGGTAAGAATCGTGGAGAATAAGAGCTGTGATACTTTATATAAAGCAAGTTATGATTTTAATTCCATAGATGGAGTTCAGCAAACCTTGCCCGGGCATTATTGGCTTAGAATGGGTGATTTCGGTGGTGGTTCCGGATTTTCAGGGACACTTTACAAAATCAATTTCAGTCCAAAAATAAAATTACAGCCTGTTTTCAATTATGATGAATTAAGTTTCTGTAAAAGCAATTATAATTCTTCAGAAATCATTTTATTCGAAGGAATCTGGGATATGGAAGTGGATGATTTGGAAATGGAGTCTCATTTTTCAGCCCATAAACAAATGGTTTCTGTATATGAAATAAAGAACGATACCACGCTGGTAAAAAAAATCGGCGAAACTAAATTTAAATATAACCTATACTGTGGGGATTCTGAACTCGGTGTAATGCGTGTGAGGGAGCCCTGGCTATTTAAGAAAATTCGTTGGCAGGATTATAAAGATTGAATTCCCAGGATGGATTCCAATTTAAACCGGAATAGTATAAGAATAGTAATATTTTGAAATAAGAAATTATTCTATCTTTGATTATGAAAAAATTAATGACCAACTTATTTTACCTTAACTTATTCTTATTTTTCAATTTGACGAGCTTAAAAGGCCAGGATTTAATGGTTGGATTGTATGGCGGACCAAGCGTCTCAAAATTATTGCCCGTAGAATTTGGAGGAAATATTACCACAGGGTTTCACATTAATGCGATGATGACAAAAGAGATGCCTTGGTTTTTTAGCAATGAAATCGGATTTTTACATACCTCGTTGGTGAATACAATAAGTCCCGGAAGCCTTAATGAGTTCTATCTTCAATTTGGGGGGAGAAATTATATTCTCGATTCAAGATTTTTTTTTGAAGGACTGACGGGTTTGCATTATACAACCTTTAAGAAGGAGTCGCTGCTTGATGATTGGTCCGATTTAATTTACAACGTAACCTTTAATATCGGCTATCATATTCCGCTCAAAGCGAACAACGATTGCTGTGTTACTGCCTTTGGCAGCGGCTTTATTGCAGGATTTAAAACCTATTATTATACCGGCATAAAATTATCCGTTGGAATAAGAACCTTTGATTTCGATTAGTATTAGGGCAATTGAATATTATTTTTGTTTATACTTTTTAGCTACGATGATATTTATAGCAAACCAAATTATAAAAATGTATCTTTATACTATGTCGTTTTTTAAGTATTTATTAATGAAAATCAGTTCAGGTTTCCGCTTCGCGGAAAGAAATGCATTTTAACACAGAGAACACAGAGATTAATACATCCCGCCGCTTCGGGCGGGAAGGGCGCAGAGGAAAACAATTATAGATTTATACACCTGGATTTCTCTGTGCCCTTCCCGCCCGAGGTAGCGGGATGTATTTTTTACTCTGCGTCCTCTGTGTTAAAACAAACCGCGTAGCGGTCCTAATCTTAACTAAACGAAAATGTATCTTTATCTAAGTTTCCCGTTATAATCTAAATAATATTTATCATGAAAAGGTTCCTTTTTATAATGTTCTGGCTCTTAATCATAGGCAGCTCAATTCAGGCACAAAACAAAAAGCTCTTTGTATCGCGGCAGGGAGGAACCAAAAAAATTTTTACCTGGGGTAAAGCAGGCTATTTTCAGTACCGGTATTCTGGCTACCTGGGTACCTGCGATACCTTGATTTGCAGGGGCTCCGGTTATGAAACCACGATGATACCTGAATCTAATGAGCCTTATGCCCAAGGATTCAATAATGCAATTCTGTCCACGACAAAGGAAGTTCGAAAAACAAAAAAGAAAAGTGGGCAATTCAATTTCCTTTTCGAAAATCAAACTTATTCTGTGAAATATTCTAATGCTGATGAAAAAGGAAATGCGGATATTGAAATAGAAGTGTTATAAACCGCATACCTTCCTTTCTCAGGTTACGATTTATTGGAACCCATGCGGATTTCAATAAATGAGATGGATAATAATTTATTTAGAATGCGAATCAATCAATTAAAAAAAAGAAGGATTATCAAAAAACAATGGAAAGAATATTAACATACGAAATGATAAGGGACGCTCATGATAGTTTAAAAATTACAAATTAGGTAATAATACAAGCGTATGATTAAACATTAGAACATGTTATCAAAAACCATCTAACCAAAAAAAATCCCGGGCAGTATTCCAGACCGGGATTTTTATTTTAAGAAAAAACGAAATTACTTGATTTCAACTTCAGCGCCTGCTTCTGTCAATCTTGCTTTAAGATCTTCAGCAGTAGCTTTGTCTACACCCTCCTTAATTGCTTTTGGAGCTCCGTCTACTAAGTCTTTTGCTTCTTTCAAGCCTAAACCAGTAAGGTCTTTTACAACTTTTACTACGTTTAATTTAGCTTGTCCTGCATTTTTCAAAATTACAGAGAATGAAGTTTGCTCAGCAGCAGCGGCTGCGCCCCCAGCTGGAGCAGCAGCAACCGCAGCAGCGGCAGCAGCAGGCTCGATGCCATACTCGTCTTTTAAAATTTTTGCTAATTCATTTACTTCTTTTACCGTTAGATTTACTAACTGGTCTGCGAATGATTTTAAGTCTGCCATGATATTGATTGATTTAAATTTGTTTTAAGGATAAAAAAATTGTTTAATAATAAAAATGATTGATTGTTTAGGCGGCCTTGTCTTCTAATGTTTTCAGGATACCTGCCAGTTTGTTGCCGCCGCTTTGTAAGGCAGCAAGTACACGGGTTGCAGGAGATTGCAGCAAGCCAATAACGTCGCCAATAAGCTCGTTCTTGTTCTTGATCTTCTCTAATGCCGCCAGCTGGTCGTCGCCAATAAATACGGTTTGTTCTGCCCAGGCTGCCTTTAAAGCGGGGATCTTTCCGTTCTTGCGGAACTCCCGGATTATTTTGGCGGGCGATTTGGCATCGTTGCTGAACATAATAGCTGTATTGCCTTTCAGCACACTATACATTTCGGCCACATCCAATCCGCTTTGTTCCAGGGCTTTTTCTATCAGGGTGTTCTTAGCCACCTGCATCTTAATATTGCTTTGAAATAAAGCACGTCTTAATTCGCTGGTTTGTTTTGAGTTTAAAGCGGTGGTATCCGTTAAATAAAATGCTGCATACTCACTGAACTGTTTCTTTAAATCGCTGATGATTTGATCTTTCTCGTTACGTTCCATTTCGGGTTTTACGTTTTAAATTGTGATATTAAATGCCCGGAATTGATTTGGTGTCAATGGCAATACCGGGGCTCATAGTACTGCTGATGGTGATGGTGCGGAGATAAGTTCCTTTTGAAGAAGAAGGCTTTGATTTTACCAGGTTCTGTATCAATTCAGCTGCATTATCTGCAAGTTTCTCCGGAGTGAAGGATGCCTTACCCACGGAATTATGAATGATACCTGTTTTATCTACCTTGTATTCTACCTTACCTGCCTTGGCTTCCTTTACTGCCTTTCCTACTTCAAGGGTTACTGTACCACTTTTAGGGTTCGGCATCAGGTTACGCGGGCCTAGTATCTTACCTAATCGCCCTACTTTTCCCATTACGGAAGGCATAGTGATTACCAGGTCTACATCGGTCCATCCTTTCTCGATCTTCGCGATATACTCGTCCAATCCAACGTAATCGGCACCGGCTTCTTTGGCCTCAGCTTCTTTATCGGGAGTACAAAGCACCAATACACGGATCGTTTTTCCTGTGCCATGCGGTAAGGTTACGGTGCCACGCACCATTTGATTTGATTTCTTTGGGTCGAC
>JBBRJE010000270.1:0-4542 GCA_038219845.1 Bacteroidia bacterium | reverse complement strand
ATATCCGAATACACTATTATAAGCGATCTTCAGGGAGCTGATTCCGGTTTTTAATATTTCCTCTTTCTGGATCTTTAAGATATAATCTTTCCCGCTGTTCATGATCTCACGGAGCTCATCAAGGGCCGGATCAATTCCCGCTTTAATAATGCCTCCTTTACTTACCAAAAGAGGGGCATCATCATAAAGCGTTTCTTCAATTTTATTACAGATAAGCCTGCACTCATTCAGCTGCTCTCCTATTTTCTGAAAAGAGAAATTATCCGCTCCGACGCATAACGCCTTGATTGGGAAAATACATTTCAATGCCCTTTTTAATTGTGATAGTTCACGTGGATTGATCCGCATCAGCGCGGCCTTTGATATCAAACGCTCTAGGTCGCCAATTTGCTTTAGATGCCCTGTGGCAAATGCGGAAAACTGTTCATCCTTCATTGCAAATTCCACCGCATCAAGCCGTTCATTGATCTGGATCAGGTTTTTTAACGGCAGCATAAGCCATCGTTTCAACATTCGCCCTCCCATAGGAGTAATACTTTTATCTATAATTTGTATCAAAGGGGTTCCATTTGGATCCGGTGTTTGTAAAAGCTCCAGGTTACGGATGGTAAACCTGTCGAGCCATACATAATGGTCTTCTTCAATACGTGAAATTTTTGATATATGTGCCAGGTTCCGATGGTGGTTGTTTTCCAGATATTGCAATGCTGCCCCCGCAGCAATGATGGCATTTTTATATTCGTCAATTCCAAAGCCCTTTAAATTCACAGTGGAGAAATGGGTGGTTAGCTTCTCAAAGGTGAAATCATAGCTGTATACCCAATCATCCACGCCATACAAATAAAAATCGGAACCGAAATCGGTTTCAAATGCAGTAATATATTTTTTAGCCACAATAACTTCAGCAGGCTTGAAACCCTGCAAGAGCTTCTCAATTACTTCTTTGCTTCCTTCTGCTGCAAGAAATTCTCCGGTAGAAATATCCAACAGGGCCAGGCCATATTCATTGGTATTGCAAACCACCGAAGCGAGGTAATTATTTGTTTTATGTTCTAATACATGATCATTAAAAGTAACACCGGGCGTGATTAATTCAGTTACCCCGCGCTTCACAATTTTTTTTGTGAGCTTCGGATCTTCCAGCTGTTCGCAGATGGCCACCCGTTGCCCCGCACGAATTAATTTTGGCAGATAAGTATCTAATGAATGATACGGGAAACCGGCAAGATCCATATAAGACGCTGCCCCGTTGGCTCTCTTGGTTAATATAATACCCAATATCCCCGAAGCAATCACCGCATCTTCATTAAATGTTTCATAAAAATCTCCTACCCTGAACAATACCAGACATCCGGGATACTTCCCTTTGATCTGGTTGTATTGTAGCATTAACGGTGTTTCTTCTGTTTTTTTATTCATAAAATTCAGGGGTAGAATTAATTTAAAATTCGGGTAAAATTATACGTTTTTTTCTGGTAAAAGAATCCCCATCTCAGAATTGCTAAAATTCAAATCAGGTTCTTTATTATTCTCAGTGCTGAATTCATGAATGGTTTCAATTTCCTTAAATAAACTGTATTACTTTTGCTCCAACAAGCACACAAATTAAGTCTCTAACCTTATAATCCAAAACATAATGCCCGGTCATAATTTTGAAAAGAAATCAATGGAAAAACTGGACCGGCTGGATCCGCCTGCATTCAAGGTGGCTGAGAAAATGCCTGTGATTTTTGTTCTTGATAATGTAAGAAGCGCCCATAATATTGGAGCTATCTTCCGTACCGCAGATGCCTTTAGAATTGAAGCTTTATATCTTACGGGCATATGTGCCATCCCACCACATAAAGAAATAATGAAAACAGCGCTGGGAAGCACAGAAACGGTGAGTTGGAAATATTTCGAAACTGCCACAGAGGCAATTCACTCGTTACAATCCGAAAATTATACGATCGTCGCCGTGGAGCAATCCACTAATAGCATTCTATTGGATGATTTCAGGATGACTTCAAAAACTGCTTTCATTTTTGGCAATGAAGTGAACGGGGTAAGTGAGGCTGCCTTATGTGGTTGTAGTGCCTGTATTGAGATACCTCAATTTGGTACCAAGCATTCGTTCAATGTTTCGATAACGGCAGGAATAATTCTTTGGGATACCCATCTAAAAACAAAGCCCCTTTGATCCGCTGATCGAAGGGGCTTTAAAATTATTTATCAGACAATCTTATTTTTTAATAATCCACATTTCATTTGTTCCGGCAACAAAGAAGTTAACACGACGGTTGTATGGATCAAAGGCAGGACCTTTTCCAGGAACCATTGGAAGATGTTCACCGTTATTCTTAACAGTTAAACGACTCCTGTCAACTCCAAATTTCTTCACCAGCACTTCTATTACCGCTTCTGCACGATTATTACCTAACATATCATTATGGGCATCATCCAGGCGATAATCAGCATTACCAACGACGTCTAATTTCAATGAAGGATTCAACCGCAATACTTCTGATACAGCCAATAATTCGGAATAGAATTCTGGTTTTACATACCATTTATCGGTATCAAAAAATATGGTAGGCATATAACCTGCACCACCGCCACCAGCACTGTTGTTATTATTGGTTACCATTGGTATGGTTTTTCCCTGGAAATTCACCAGTGTTCCTTTTGGGGTATTCGGCTCTAAGTCTCTGCCATTAGGCACGCCATCACCATCATCGTCTTTCATACGGCCTTTCTCATCAACAGGTTGTCCTTTGTCAGAAAATGGTTCATCATCTTTAAAATCAGCAATCCCGTCATTATCAATATCAAGTGAAATCCCACCGCCGGTTACTGCAACACCTTCCGGTGTTTCAGGCTCCTTATCCAAATAATCGGCCACACCATCCTTATCTGCATCACCGGTTAGCAATTTCACTTTCTTTTTCACATCAGCGATATCATCATAAATGGTGGCAATCGGATTGATCCAATCGTAATGGTCTTTTTTCTTACCTCCAAATTTAAAGTACAATCCTAATGTTGTTTGTGAGAAATAATCAAATTTTCGGTTGGTATGAATCGGATAACTTGCGAAATCCAGGGAGTCGGTACGTGTATAACGTAATCCCGTTTCCAATCCCAAATCAAATTTATCATTGAGCTTGTACATTAAGCCCAAACCAACTGGAACAGTGGCGTAATGTGATTTCTTATGCTTGGACCAATACGGATCATTTGCAAAATTAATATCAGCATACGTCGGGGAAATGCCGGTAAGGGTTCCTGAAAATTTATTGAAGATGGCTCCTACGCCGGTAAACATGTATAAGTTAATAGATCTTGTCTGACGAAGAAATGAAACGTTTCCCAGGTTCACATATAATTGCATCTCTAATGCTTTCATATGATTCTGCAACTTAAAATAGTAGCCGCCATACATCTCATTATTATTTGTAAGATCAAATGTACCGGCATATCCCGACAAGCGCAATGAAAGCACATGCGAAAGGGAATATTTTACCACCAGGCCCCCATTAAATTTATATTTTGAATCGCTGAAATGACCGCCATAACGGTTATTTTTATGCTTGGTAAGATCCCCGTGAAATCCAAGGATTCCGGTTTGAACTCCTATGGTCCAGCGTTTAGCATCAAAGTTTGCGGAATTTTTTCCATTCACCCATACCGCTCCGGTAGCTACCGGTGGCTTACCACTATTTTGTGCCAGGGAATTAATACTTATTAAAGCTGTAAAAAGTATAATGTAATATTTTTTAAACATATTATAAATGTATTATAAATAATAATGCAATATTAAAGCATATTGCCCTAAATAAAAATTAAATTTTTAACAATTTTAATTCATTTTCCAATGGATTAGCCATTTTCAAGATTTCATGAAGGTTATTTTTAAGCATACTGTAATTCTCTAAACCGCTTATAAATCTTTCCTGTGGCGTATTCTGAGGGAATAATATTCCTTTAATCCGTTCCATAATTTTGATTTCTGATGCTGATTTTTGTTTCAAAGCTTTATTGAATTTTGTTAATATTTTAGCCATAATATCGTTCATATTCTTCTGTTCGACAGCCAATTGGGGAATTAATTGATCATCAACCAGGCCGGCCCGCTCATTCAACAAATTAAATATTTCTGCAATAGATTCATACTCTTTTTCAAAATTCAGTCCGCCGGAATCATAGTCGGTCAAAAACTTCCTAGTGATCTCTTCGATCTTAAGGTTGAAATAATCCGGCCATGCAATACCCGTCATCACCGCTTTTTCCATCAAGGCACCTGGAATAATCGCAAATGATGCTCTTAATAACAGAACAGGAAAAGGTATATTGAAGCTTTCAAAAACTTTTTTAAGCTGTAACCAATATGCGATTTCCCCTGGCCCGCCTATATAGGCTATATTTGGCAGTATGGTCTCCTGGTATACCGGGCGCAGCACTACATTAGGGCTGAATTTTTCCGGATGGACTTCACCTTCCTTCAATAACTCATCCCTGATCATTTTCTTCTGAGAAGGATGAAGCATATAATCATTATCAATC
>JBBRJE010000269.1:0-4611 GCA_038219845.1 Bacteroidia bacterium | reverse complement strand
AAATTTCTTTCCCGGGGTTCTCCAGGTGGAGAAGGGCTGCACAAGCGGTATACACATATCCCAGCGGTGTATCGTGCACCCCATGATAAATTAGTAACCATCCATCTTTGGTTTCAATAGGAGGGCAGCCACCACCGATATAGCTTGCTTCATGGTCATAGATGGAATCCATCAGGATATGTTCTTTAAAATGAAGAAAATAATCATCCCAGAACTCTTTGGTTAAATCATTAATTTCATTAACCTTAACAATCTGAATGCCGGGACGGATGCGGTGAAGGAAACATAGCTGACCCGCTATCCTGCGGGGAAAGAAGATCACATTCTTATCCCATAGAAGCACCTTATCCTGGAGTTTCTTAAGGAGCTGATCCTGCTTATGTGTGCGGAAATATTTCTCATTCACATCGCCACGCGATTCGGCAAGGTGATGAAAAACCTCGAAGCTCACCTGTGGTACAATAATTCCTTTCTTATCAAAATGTTTCAGGTCGGTGCTTAAAGCAAGGGCACCCAAAGCATTTATGCCATCATATGCGGTATAGGTGAGATAATAAATATCATCAATTTTCACGATGCGCGCATCTTCCACTCCCTGCGATTCATAATTGAATTGGGGAAATAAAAGCGGCCTATCACAACGTTCGATTACATTTAAGGGACTATCTAACTTACAATAACCGATACTGGAATAATTTCCTTTGCGTACGGCCCGGTAAAACATATGAATATCGTCCCCTTCCCTGATTACTGCAGGATTTAAAACACCATCACCTTCAAAAATAAGCTCTGTTTTTTCAAGTACAATGCCTTCTTTTTTGATATTTATCATATTTTATGCTCTACTGAATTATAATATTTAATTAGAAAAATCATGCGTTAAATTCGGGCGATTCGTTTGCAGGCGCCGTTACAAATTCTCAGAAGTAAAATTGCAATGATTCGAAAGGAAAAATGTTACAATAATTTTATATTAAGTTACATTTTTTCAAGATTTGAGTACGCTGAAACCTTGAGGATTTCTTCCCGATAAAAATATCATTTGTTAGAAGAAACCCACAATGTTTTTATCCGAAGAAAGTATAATAGGTTTCCATAAAAACCTATGAAATGAGGCCTGGCTTAAAAAGCAAAGGCTCTTCTCATTTTTCGATATTCCCGGCACTTCATTCATCAACGCCACTTCTACGCCAGCCTTATGAGCAGCAGCCATTTCCCTTTCCAGCGAATCACTCTTATCTGATGGATGGAGGAAAAGGTAGCCTTTCAGTCTTTTAAATTCGCAATCGATATTCTCCAGGCTCACGGTGCGTTCAACAAAATCGATCGCCGCTTTATGACTATCAGCGATAAGCCTTGTTTTTTCTTCTCCAAAAATCTTTTCCAGCTCATAATACCTTTCATCCAATGCCGTGACTAAATGCGCGGTAGTCCGTCCGGTTTCGCCGCTGCCCAGGTGTCCATCTTCCACCAGCACCACTTTTTTACCGGCCTGGGTAAGATTATAAGCTACGCTTAGGCCTGCAAGTCCGCCTCCAATGATCACTACCTAGTATCTATGTTTTCCTTCAAAGGATTAATGTCGGAAGGATCCACAGAATCGGTCCAGTAGCTAATATGCTTACCAGAAGTAATGCTGGCATCATCATCAGGAAGTTTATCTATACTCATTGTACTGCCGGAAAATTGATATTATTAAAAAATAAGCAAGGGCCTAAATTTATTTAAGCTCCCGGAATAAATTTGAGGGATATTGAATTTACACAATGGCGGGAATTTTTTTCTGTGAATCGTTCCCCTGTGAAAACATGTCCCAGGTGTGCGCCACAATGGTTACAAATGATTTCCGTTCTCCGTCCATCGCTGTCGGGCATATGTTTAACAGCACCTGCTATCTCGTCATCGAAGCTGGGCCAGCCACAATGCGAATCAAATTTATCTGAGGAGCGGTATAAAGGAGTATCGCAGCGCCTGCATAGATAAGTGCCGTTCTGCTTATTGTCGGTATATTCGCCGGTGAAAGGCCTTTCGGTACCTTTATGAATAATAACATTCTCTTCTTCGGGGGTTAATTTATTATAGTCCATAAAAAATATTTATTCTGGTATTAATTTAAAATGACTCTTTTATGATCGAGCTCGGGTCGATATGTAAATTGTGCAGATGCTTTTCCATTACATTCATCATGGGTGGAGGCCCGCATACATAAAATTTCTCACCCTTGTCTTCTATATTTGATTTAAGCAAATCCTCTGTGATCTGACCTTGCAGATAGCCGTTGGCTTTTTCAAGCGATAGGATGCAGATGAAATTTTTACCCAGGATATTTTTAAATTCTTCCTCATATATAATATCAGCCTTCGATTTATTTGCAAATATCAGCTTATTATTCCCAAGTTCATTCCTGGATTTCAAGTCTCTCAGAATAGCTACAAAAGGCGTTACGCCTGCACCTCCAGCAATAAATATACCCTCCCCCTGATAGGAAATGGCGCCAAATGCTTCATGTAAAATCAATTCGTCATTCTTTCTCAATCTCAATAGCTGGTCGGTGACATCAGAATGTTCAGGATACGTTTTAATAGTAAATTCCAGATACTCATCTGTCGGTAATGAAGTGAAGGTAAAAGGTCTTTTCTCCTTTTTCCAGCCGTATCGGTTGATGGCTATATCAGTAGCCTGGCCCGGACTATACTGATAATTCCAAGGCTTGGCTGTAATAATTCTTAGAACATTGGGAGTGACCTTTGCAACCGATTTAACCCTTACAGGATACTCGTAGGTTATGGCAGGTTGTAGGGGAAGTGCATGGGTTGCAAACATATAATCTTGATTTTGAAAATATTTATTGGCGGCTATTTAGGCCATGAATTAACAGGTATGAGTTGGAAAATATTGATGAACAAATTTGAGGTGAACAGACCGGGCTTCTGTTACATAATTATATAATTTTGTTACATCATTGACCTTATTATTATAAATTGATTCAGTCATTCAGTGTTATAGTATTTCAGTGCTTCAGGAATACAATACTTTTTTGAAGCGCTTTAAATCCAGATACCCCAAATCAAATACTGAAGAGAAACCCTGATCCCTCCATATTATTTTTTTAATTCCATCTTACCCTCTTTCACCAGATTAATATGTGTCGGTTCCTTCCCGGGATCCGGAGACTCTACCAGGGCATTTATTTTAAGCGTATAATTATAATTATCTTCATTCAAAAGAACATCCAACAAGGTCTGGGCGATATGTTTCAAATCTACTTCAACAGGCAGCGTCACGTTGGTAGATGAATTGGGGCTAATATGTATGGTTTGATAATAGCTTCCGGTTACCTTTCCCCGATTTGAAATATCCAGGTCATACTTTAACTCTTTTATTGTCATATCCAACTTATTATAATTTGTGATTTTGATATTGATATCCGCCTGGAAATGTTTCAGCTCCACCTTCTTATAATGGATATGAACCAGTTCTATTTCCGGTGGCTGCGGGATTTTCAGCTTTGCAGATTTTTTATAAGGGAGCACCGCCTCGCCAAAAAATGTAGAATATACGAGGGCAACATTAATGGTATAGTCGGTGCTGTCGCCCTTTTGCCTCTCTCTCTTGAGATCCTGAATTATTTCATTGATTGGCAATTTGAGAGAAAAGTCAATGGTATCCATTTGAGCGCGCTTTAATTTCAAGCCCAGGTATTTTTCATTATGGATATATTCCTTATCCATTAATTTAATGGTGTATTTAATTGAATCGATTGCCAGCGTGAAGAAAGAATTATTCTTCACCGTAAGCTTGGAGTTTATATAGGCCTGGTCTCCTTTAAGGAGAATATCAATCTCATTCACCTGCTTTAATTCAGGCACAATAAACCGTACCAGCTTTTTTTTATTCATCAGGATCAATCCTCCCCCTGTAAGCAAAAGCAGCAGAATAGCTATGCCGATAATCAATAATATTTTTCTCATACGGAGTGAAGCTTAATATAATTGCGAAAACTTTCCTTTATTGATCTTTAAATTCGTTACAAAGATCTTATGCCCACAAGATTTTTCATTACAATATTTTATTTTTTAGTTATAAAATTCTTCCTTTTTTATTCATCCCGAATGGGTTAATAATAAAAAAAGTGTCTCTATCCATTGATAAAGACACAATTTTTAATAAATCCGGTTCGTGATATACCGGTAGAGCGAATGCTAACAATTGCTGTCCGTAAATTTTGAACCTGTAGAGCAGGCTTATACCTGGCTTAAAGTCCAAAATGACGTGTGATTACTTGGTATTTTTAACTGTAAGATCTTTAAATGCATGACCTAGCTCTTCCATATCATGATTGAATTCACTCTTGAAGTTCTGCCAGCTGCTTTTGCCATCATATTTATAATCGTTGAGCTTCATTCTCATATTTGCATTCTTCTTCTCCAACTCAGCAATTTTCTTTTCGTGTTTTTCACGCATGGCGGCATTTTCAGTTTTCATTTTCATCCGCATATGCATGATGGCGGAATCATTTTCATTGATTTTGTCGATCTGGGCATGGCGATACTCTTCGAATGCATTGATGGAATCCTGCTCTGCTTTGGCCAGCTCCTTCTTCGCGTCCAT
>JBBRJE010000268.1:0-4628 GCA_038219845.1 Bacteroidia bacterium | reverse complement strand
CGTTACTAAAGTATAATCTATAGTGTTGCCGGTTAATACCCTGGCAGCGGCTTTCACATCATCTTCGGTATATTGGCTATTAGGGCCTTTGCCACAGCAAAATAATTCCTGGAGCTCACGCCCATAATTTTCATCCGGTGCGTTTTTTGTATTCACATAACCATTGAGGTAACGTAACATCTGAGGATCAAATGTAACTGCTTTAACAAAGGCTTTAAAATCACCTAAAGCATATTGCCGTAACATCGCCAAATGCTTATAATTAAAACGTACGTCATTAATCGTGTTTATTTCAGTAGAAAAATGATTGTGCCAGAACAATACCATCTTCTCGGTAATATTCCTGCCCTGATAATGCATTTGACCTACCCACCACGATTTTAATGAATTCTCACGGAAGCCATTGGCGATATTATCATATGGGGCATTGACCCATGTTGCACCTTTAGCTACCCCATTGGGGTCAACATAAGGGTTACCCATATAATTCTTCCCTTCGTAATTATTTACCGGAGGAGGGGGCGCTGCAAGCGGCGTTACCAATTCATCCACAGCCTGGCTCATAGTTTTTGTTTTGAAATAGGCGATGTCAGCAATCTTAGCGCCGAACATGGTTCTTTTCAACAAATGAATCACTTCATTATCACTCCAGGTTCCGGCGTATGGCGTGATGCCCGTATTGGTTCTTGAAACTTTTGAAGGTTGCGCCACCTTTGCAGGGCTCGCATTCATTGCAGCTGAGGCATCGGAAGCTTTCGTGCTCGGTTTACTCAGGAAAGATTTTCTATCCATGGATTAGTTTATTAGAGATTTTACAAATAATGAATTATTTACTGCTATACCAAATTTTATTTTCGACGTTTGGTTTTTAAAAGGTTTAATCCCATAAGAGGAATAATTAAAATTAGTCATAGAAACAATTAATTCGTTGCATCATAAAATTTTCATATAATATTAGCTCAACTGGTATTCGGCTAATGACATAATATAATAGAAGAATCCTTGAAGCCTGGTTTTAATAATGCTTTTGTTTGTAGCATTGGTTCGGTCGGCATTAAACAAATTCCAGGCCTGTGTCCAGTATATATCATTGGAAAGGCCGCTCAATAGTGTAGATATCTTGATAAAATCCTTATTGGTTTGTGACAAATCAATTTTCAATAATACCTGAAGCGATTCATTCACTACAATATTCGGATCTGAAGGATTACTTAAGGTATCGGCGAAAGCAATGACATCCATGGCAGGGATCAGCCCGAAGCCATAGGTTAAGATAGCATTCGCGAAATCTGCACGCTTGGGTAAGGTATCGGTATTGATCCAGGTTTCATAATAAACGGGTTCCTGGTAATAAGCCGGCCATCCGGCTACATTGGGCGGTTCGCCATTGGGTTGTTGTAAATTAATCAGTATATAATGAACATAAGTCCACATATCGTAAAGATTGGTCACATTCGGATCCTGCATAACTACTTTCATCTCCCTTAACAAGCCCAGCGAATAATCTATACCACCTTTAATCTGGCAGCCCGAATTCAGGCTATCATAAAAATGATCACTCTTTAATAATAGCTTCAATGGCGCGGTGATATCCCAGCCGGCTGTGACAAGAGCCTGGGCCATGGGTGCTATGACGTTGGTTTCTGTGGCTGCATCAATGGTATAATAAACAAACCAACGGTATAATTTCCTGCAGATAAAATAGGCAGCTTCAGGTAATAATTGTCCTGAAGGCTTTGCCTGGAAAAGCATATTAATTAAGGCGTCAAGTTCATTGATCCCATTCGCCCCTGTTTGACCGGTGATGATGGTATTATTGTAAAATGATGAAAAGGATTTATTAGATGTATCGTGGTAGGTAGGATAAAACACATAATTTAAATCCCAGCTATTTTTAGGTACATTATAATTAAGGCTGATACCGGTAAGAACTTTTGCAACTGCCTTCACATCATCTTCTGTATACTGGCTATTGGGCCCTTTGCCGCATACGAATAATTCCTGAAGCTCCCTGGCCAGATTCTCATCAAACCCATATTTGGTATTCAAAAAATTATTCAAATAAACGAGCATCATCGGATCAAGGACGATTGCTTTTGCCAGGGTCTTGAAATTACCCAAAGCATTTTGCCGCAACAGCTTATTATTGAGATAAGCAAATCGTGAATCACCCACTACATCAATCTGGGTTGAGAAATGATTATGCCAGAATAAAACCATTTTCTCCGTGATATTTCTTCCCTGGTTATGCATCTGCCCAATCCACCATGATTTTAAAGAAATGCCCCGGTAGAAATTCGTAGTGCCATCGCCATAATCCGTGCTTACCCATGTTTGTCCTTTGAGTGTTCCAGTTGGGTCAACCAAAGGATTCCCTGTGCCATCATCTTTCCCCTGGTAATGGTTTACAGGAGGTGGTGGCGCTGCCATTGGCGTTAATAATTCATCGACAGCCTGGCTCATAGTTTTGGCTTTAAAATAAAGTATGTCCGCCCTGGTGGAACCAAACATGGCTCGTTTCAGCAAATGTGAAATCTGAGGTATATCCCAGGTTCCGGCATAAGGAGATACGCCTGAATTTATTCTTGCCGTGTGTTGAACTGTTTGAATGCCCGAAGGGATTTTTAAAGAAGCTTTTGAATTTAAAAAGGCTTTACGATCCATAATAGTGAATTGTATTTTTACAAGTGTAGGAATTAATTTTGAATAAAGTGAAAATAATTATTAAGGGCTTCATGATGAATGAAATTCTTATCAATTAAATTAATGTAAAGCAATTATTAGTCGCCCTTAGATCTATTTACGGGGCGATTTTAAACACATTTATCTTTGTCGCATGGATTCTAAAATAGCATTGATAACAGGCGGAAGCCGGGGATTAGGAAAAAATGAAGCGATACGGCTGGCAGAAAAAGGAAATGATATTATCATCACCTATCATTCGAAAATGGAGGAGGCGAAATCGGTGGTAGGATAAATTGACTCCCTTGGTCATAATGCGGTTGCGCTTCAGCTGGATGTGGCAGATATTAAATCATTGGATGGTTGCATCACCTTCCTTTCCGATCCGCATTCTAAAATGCACTAAATCACTGTGATCACATGGGGGCGTATCTCTAAAGTATTGCTCTACCCTCTGAGCCTGTCATTGCCATGGGCTTCAGCCCATGGCAAAAAAGAAATTGAGAGGTTAATCCACCACCTTCATAAATTTATGGTACTCGCTGAAATCATGATTTGAAATGACGATCATATATACACCCACGTCATAGTTTGAAATATCAATGGTGATTTTTAATTCGGACCAGTCTCTTATTAATAAAACCTTACCGATATTATCAGTAATACTGATGTTGAAGCGGGCACTGAAGTCTTTACTCAACTGCAATTCATTCGTTGCAGGATTGGGGAGGACCTTAACGGAATTATTTTTCTTATCACTGATTATGCCTGTAGCATCTACTGTAATAGTGAAAGTCAGGGAATCAATGCAATTATTTGATGTGCGTGCAATAACTTTATATGTACTGTTCTTCGAAGGTTTCAATTTCACCGAATCTCCCCAATTGGTGATGATGCTATCTCCCGACCATTGATAGGTGTTATTTGATCCTATGGCTTTTATATTGATGCTGGTGCCCTTTATGATGGTTGGATTCAAAGGAGTTATGCTAAAGATGGGTGTTTGATAATTATTTACAGAGATGGTATCGACAATGAAGCAGCCGGAAGCATTGGTCACTTTATTGATATACGTCCCGGCATTTTTCGCATAAATACTTTTTTGTATGGAGTACAAGTTGCCGTTATAATACCAGGCGATCGCATAATTTGCTGAATCCTTATTTTCCAGCAATACCGAATCTGCCCGACATATATTTTTACCGGGTATTTTTATATGGGAGGGTAATGAAAGCTTGTTCACAATCACAGAATCAAATAAAATGCAGCCTGCAGGGCTTTTCACTTTTAAGATATGCAATCCCGGGTTAACGGTATAAATATTTTTTTGGGTAGAGAACAGCGTATCGTTATAATACCATTCATACGAATTAGCGGAGATATAATTATTTTGCAGATAGGCAGAATCGCCATTACAAAAACTGATATCGGAAACATTGATATGGTAAGGCTTAGTGGTCAAAAGCACCTCAAAAGTATCCAGCACAGAACAATTATTTATGGAAGTCACTTTGTTTACATAGATACCTGCAGTTTTCACATAAATATTTTTTTGACCGGAAATAAATACTCCATTCCTATACCATGAGAAATTGTAAAGTGAGGAATCCGCATTTTGCGTAATCACGCTGTCTCCAATGCATATCGCCATATCGGCCAAAGGCGTGTGTGTAGGCTGATAATTCACTATCACTTTAACCGAATCTTTTACGAAACACCCATTGGAATGTGTAATTTTTTGATGGTAAATACCTGAAGTTTTTACATAAATACTTTGTTGGTTCGAGATTAAATTACCATTCAGGGTCCACTGGAAAGCATATTGGGAGGAATCTGTATTTAATAATAAAATGGAGTCGCCGGTACAAATAGTTTTGTCTGTAAATTTAGTATGTTTTGGGGAGGTAAGCACGGTGAACCTGATGGTATCGCGGTGCTGGCATCCC
>JBBRJE010000267.1:0-4644 GCA_038219845.1 Bacteroidia bacterium | reverse complement strand
GGGGAGGTTGGAGCTTTCGATAAAACTTTGAGATTACGAATCAATGTCGTTTAGTTAAATATTTATTAATGTAAAATCGGTACAGGTTTCCGCTTCGCGGAAAGAAATGCATTTTAACACAAAGAACACAGAGATTAAATACATCCTGCCGCTTCGGGCGGGAAGGGCACAGAGGAGAACATTTATAGATTTATTCACCTGCATTTCTCAGTGCCCTAGAGCGCCTCCTGATCTTCAGCTAAGTTTATTCCCGGATTGATTATTTTTGGTGAAACTCCAGGACTTTGCTGTATATGATTAAATTCGTTGAACGACAACTTTCTTATATCTTTGTGTATTAACTTTTACAAAAGAAGAGGAAAAATAAAATTTTTTTGGTATTGTTCTAAGAATCTAAAAAAAACTAATATGCATTACAATCCTTTAATCGACATCCTTTCCCATTACATCATTTCAATTTTATTTGTTGTTATCGGCTTGGGCGTATTAATACAAAAGAAGCCTTTGTTTTTTAATTCAAGATGGATATGGATGGTAATGGTAATAACGTTTTTACCTTCAATGATTAGCATGCTTTTATACTAACATGATATAAATAATTTTTACTCTTTAGCTTTTATTGTTGGGTTACTATCTTTAATCTATGTTTTTACAAAAGGAATTAATGTATTAGGAGCTGATGGTGATGATTCTCAAAAAGTATTTATTGAAAGCTTGAATGAAGGAAATTACCAATTGGAACAAAAACCAGGTGCTGTAACAATCAAAGAACCTGCTTTAGAAATATCTATCCTTTCAGGACTTGGAAGAGTGCTAATCAAAATGAAGAACAAAGGAGATAGAGAGGTTTTTGAAAAAATGATAAATACCTTGAGAACGAAAGACATTAAAAGGAATCTCTTTATCCCTTCGTTTTATTTATTATTAGGTATTGTGATTTTATCTATGAAATTCCTATTGTAATAAATAAATATCTATTGAGGGAATATAAATCAGATCTTATCCCCTCACATCCAGCACATCCCGCAATCCAATACCTATAAGGTTTACACCAAGTACAAGCAAAGCAATGGCGCAACCTGGAATAAGAGCCAGATGCGGTATATGTAATATCAAAAATGAATAATGCTCTTTGATCATCATGCCCCAGCTTGGCGTGGGCGGCTGGATGCCGAAGCCTAAAAAGGATAAGCCCGCTTCAAGCAATATAGCGGCCGCAAAATTGCTTGCAGTAATCACAATTAAAGCAGAAGTGCAATTGGGTAGTATATGCTTAAATAAAACGCGGAAATTGCTGAAGCCTAAAACTTTTGCCGCCACCACAAATTCTTTTTGTTTGAGGCCCATCACCTGGCCGCGAATGATACGGGCCACATCCACCCACATGGTAATTCCAATGGCAATGAATACCTGCCAGAATCCTTTACCCAGGGCCAGGTTGAGGGCAATGACTACAAGCAGGGTGGGCAGCGCCCAGATCACATTCATGAACCAGGAGAGTACATTATCCACCCAGCCGCCGTAATAGCCGGCAATAGCGCCAATGCTTACACCGATTAGTAAGGAGATTAAAACGGAAAGCAGTCCGATAAGCAATGTATACTGGGCACCAATGATAACGCGGCTCAGCACATCTCTTCCAAAGCGGTCGGTGCCGAATAGAAATGTATGACTGGAGATAGCATAATTTACGATGGATGATTTTTGATAAGATTTGGTGATGGTGGTCGTGTCATCTGCATCGGTATACATGAATGCGCTTAAGATATTTTGATTCTCCTCAATCTTTTTTACTGCTATATTTTCCTTACTTCCGTCTTTAAAGCTAATACTTAACACCTCACATTTAAAAAAAGGCGATTTATTGGACACGGCCAGCAGCATGGAATTGGCATCGGGGCTTTTATCATAAATAAATAAGCGGCCAATCACTGAGATCAGGATGATCATTGCCACAATGATAAACCCTGTAAGGCCTACCGGATGGTGAAGGAATTTTTTTAATTTCAAATTATAAGGATCAAAACAGAAAATGCAAAAATTCGGAATACACAAAGAACACTATCAGAAAATACAAACAAAGTTCACAAAGAAAATTCAACTCTGGTTTTAAGCTTTCCCTATTTGGACTTTATTTTTATCCGCGCTCTTTATAGGTTCAATAATTCAAGCATACACTCATTTTAAAAAGTCATGATTTTTATTGTGGGCCATCAAGCCCTCTTTGGTGGCCAGGAAGTGAAACTGCTCCATACGGTCATAATCATAGAATGCAGTGCTTCCCATCTCCTGTCGTTCTTCGTTCCAGGTCATCACCTGCACCCATCGCCTGCGAATTAAATTGCGAAGTGTCTCCTTAATCACCCCCAACCGATTCTCGGTCACTTCTTTCAAAATAGTTTCAAAAGGCTCGACGAAATAAATGGCATCTAAAATTTCAAACTCTAATTTTTCCATGAAGCGGCGAATTTAAGGAATTATTTTAGGCGCAAGGCATAAAGGGTAAGGCGTAAGGCATAAGTAATACAAAATTGAAAAAGGAATTAATATAATTACTCAGATTGATAATTGTAATTCAACCTCGTTTGGTTCCTATATTTAGCCACAGATTATTGGATTCCCTTTTTGTATTCTTTGTGTGAATTGTAATGAATTTTTTGTGGTTCCTGTATTAAAACCTTGCCATAAACTGAACGGCATGGATTTATATTTTACAATAAATCTGTTAATCGGGGGCAACCACGAAACGGGCATTAAGATTTCTGATATATGATTAGCGATTTTAGGCGCCCTGCATTGCCAGCACTTCGGCCAAATGCATACACCTGATTGGGGTCTTGTGTTTTAGTGCATAAGCTTCCAGGTGTAGCAGGCAGCTATAATCTCCGCTGATTAAAATTTCTGCGCCGGTATCAACTACATTATTAATTTTTTGTTCGCCCATAGCAACAGAGATGGGTTCGAATTTGGTGGCGAACGTGCCGCCGAAACCGCAGCATACGGTATTGTCTTTCAGCGCCACTAATTCCAAGCCTTTCACTTTATTTAAAAGCTGCCTGGGCTGCGATATGATATTGCATTCACGCAAAGCGCTGCACGAGTCGTGGTAGGTAGCTTTGGCTTTAAAGGTTGCGCCCACATCATCGATCTTTAAAATATCAATAAGGAACTCCGATAATTCATAAATATTTTTCTGAACATTCTTACATTCATTATGCGAAACCGTATTATGAAAAAGGTGCGTATACCCATTGCGTATCATGCCGGTGCAGGAGGCCGAAGGGGTGACGATATAATTATCAGTTTCGAACTCGCGTATAAATTTCTGGCCCACTACTTTGGCCTCATCCCAGTACCCTGCATTATAACCCGGTTGTCCGCAGCAGGTTTGATTCGGATTGTAATCCACCTCAACACCTACACGCTCCAATACCTTGATCATATCAAAAGCTATGGCCGGCCGTAGCTGGTCAATAAAACAAGGTATAAACAATTGTACTTTCAATGTTATCAGGTATAGTTTACCAAGTAGCAAAAATAATGTTAAGTAAAGATGATTGAATGGAAAATATAAACGATGTATCCACAATTCCATTTCAATGTATAATTAATAATGAATAATGAACAATTAATACAAAATACACCAAATACAATGTTATTCATTATTCATCATTCATTATTAATTATTCATCATTCATTATTCATTCTCCCAACCTACATTTGCATCGTAAATCTCCTTTCCAATGAAAATATATACCAAGACCGGTGATACCGGGGAAACTTCACTCATAGGTGGGACGCGTGTTCCAAAGCACCATATAAAAATTGATGCCTATGGCACAGTTGATGAGCTTAATTCTTATGTCGGACTGCTGCGTGATTCTTTCGAGGAGCTGCATTCCCGCGAAATATTATACCGGATACAAAATTATCTTTTCGTGATCGGGTCGCAGCTGGCAGAAGATAAGAGCAGCTCCAGGATGAGTTTGCCGGCGATTGATGAATCGGAAATAACTTTGCTTGAAACAGAAATAGATTCGATGAATGAAGTGCTTCCGGAACTAAAATTTTTTATTCTCCCCGGCGGTCATCCTGTTTCCTCTTATGCCCATATCGCCCGCTGTATATGCCGCCGCGCCGAGCGTTGTACCACCCAGTTAGCCCAGGCAGAAATAGTGGAAGCAGGCATCATCAAATACCTCAACCGCCTGAGCGATTATTTATTTGTGCTGGCCAGATATATCTCGCATAAGCATAATGCGCCGGAAGTGAAATGGATGGTAAAATAATAAACATTTGACATTCTACAGTTGACAATCGACAGTTAACAGTTGGTACAATTAGGACGGAGTAAGTCTTCGATTAACTGGATAAAATATGGAATTCATTTTAATAGGGTAAATTATAGATAATCGTTCTGTCTTCATCTTGTTTCAAAATAAGAAAATTATGTTCATTAAAGTCGAATATATTTATCTTAATGTCTTCTTTCATCCTTAAATTTTTGATAAATTTCCAATCTCTATTATATACATATACCACTTTTTCTCCATTTTCATTATAAAAGATATAAATATCATTATTAATTGTTTTTATAGAATTTATTGAGAATTTTATTTTTCTTCCATTTACGAGATCATTTCT
>JBBRJE010000266.1:0-4706 GCA_038219845.1 Bacteroidia bacterium | reverse complement strand
GAGGCTGGTTGGTACATATGTGAATGTGGTATAAGCGCCGCAATCATAAGCAGTATCAGGGTCAACCAGTTTCCCGGTAGGTGCCGGTGTGGAAGACGCAACACTTGTCCATGAGGCTGCAAAACCAGGTGCTGCTGTACCTTTTACGAATTCAATATACATTTTACCTGAAGAAGCAGTAAGACCTGCTGCACCCCCCGGGATAGTTAAGCCATTAAAGCCTAAACCCGTGTGTAAAGGAGGAGATAGATTGTCCTTACCATTATAAACACGTAAATAAGAATTTGTTGAGAGGTTAAATTGAGTGAATTTCAAATTAACTGAGCTTGCACAAGGATCGATAAGGAAATTACAAGTACCACCGGTGCTATAATTTCCGTTTGGTCCACCATCATCATATAATGTACCGCTGGCTACTTTAGTGTCGAAAGGAAATATACACATTTGGTTTGTGGCTTTTACCAAGATATAGGCAGTTTTGCAATTCTGGATACTTCTACCTACCGAATTCGAATCCCATAAGCAAACCTGGTATAATCCCGGGTTGGTGAAACTCACCACTGGGTTTTGAGATAAATTTGTTGTGCCATTGTTATAATTTACCCCTGCGCTTGGAATAAATGTCCAGTACCAGTAAGTAGGTCCTTTCACGCTCAAGTCGGTGAAACGAACCTGTTGGTAGGTTTCAACCACATTTAAATCGGAGATAAAATCAGAAATTGGTTTTTGAGTTGGATTATAAACCGTTATTACTTTAGTTATCGAATCTATTCCAAAACAACCCTGGGTTACAAGTTTAAAAGTATAAGTGCCTGTTGAGGTAAAGGTATAAGGAAGGTTAATCGAATTGGTTAAATACGTACCATTAAGATACCAGCGATGGCCTAACGGAGCATTAGAAGGATTATTATTGAATAATACCACCGGGCTATTTACAAATATAGAATCCGGAGCTGTAAACCCTGCCACCGGAGGGCCAGTAGTATATTTTGATTCATCAGCGCCGATAGAAGGTGCAAATAAACATCTGGCTTCCTTATCCACATCTAAAGGTACATTCGCTGTTGGGTCACCTGTTTCTGCCGGAGTGCTTGAAGTTAAATGAAAATCCTCCGCCAGGTTAGTTAATGAAACAAAATTGGCAACTTTAGAAATTGATTTTTGGTGAAAGCCGGAAACCCCTGCTTTTAACGCGGCCAAATCAGTAAAGGCTGCTCCCCAGTATACAAAAGTTGTTGGGCTGGAGCTATAAAGGATATTATAATCGAAAGTATTAAACCCTGAAGTATAGGGGACATAAAGGCAATAGCCCGAAACACCTGTACTATGGAATATATTATTTTTAACATCCATGCCAGTTCCGTAACTGATATAAGCTCCATAGCTATTGCTGCCAGTTACATACATTGTATTATGATAAATTTTTACATTATTGGTATAATACATATATATTCCATACTGATAGGCATATACATAGGAATTACTGCCATTAAAGATATTATTTATTAGGGTAGCGTTCGTGCTATTGACATTATAAGCGTAAGAGTAAACTCCCATATAGGAGAAATTAGATACAATATTCCGTTCTATATGATAGTTTAACGCATAATAATTATAAATTCCGTATGTTAAAGCTGTTGAAGCGCGGAATTTAATGAAATTATCCATGATAGAATCATTGGTTTGATATTGGGTATAGATACCCATATAATACATATTGGTGATTTTATTTCCGCGAATTACATTATTAGAAGCGCCTCCAGAAGTAGTATATAGCGATGCACCAACATAACCACCCGTAGAAGTACAATTTTCAAAATAATTATTAGAGCCGCTGCTTGCTGTAGAGTAAGTTCCACCACACACCCCAAAGCCGTAACAATAAGAGGAAGTAGAAACGGCTGATACATTGATATTGCAATTGATGATCTTATTGAAATTAGATCCGCTTTGTATAATCACCCCGATGCTGGTAGTAGCACCCTGGGCTGTAATACCCAGGTTTTTGAATGTAATATAACTTGCACCGACAAAATTAATCACCGCCGGATTTGAAGGGTTGCTTGTTTCGTTATACACAAGCTTGCGTGTGGCTGAATCTACACAATCAAAAACAATGGTATTTACCGCGGAAGTTCCTACAATATTATTTAAGGTTATCTTTTCTGTATAGGTGCCGGGAGAAACCGTAAATGTACAGGGGCCACTTACGCCACAACTATTCAAAGCAGCTACAGCAGCACTGAACGAAGTGTAATTACTTCCACCGCTACCGGCAGGATTTATTGTAAATGAGCCAGCTATTCCGGTACATATTGTAGTCGTTATTGTATCGTTGCTGGTATTGGCATCAGGACCCTGGCCATTTGGATTGCGTACCCATACTTTCAAGGTATAGGTGCCGGCGGCCGGTATGTTTAAAGCAGTTCCAAAGGTGTAATTTACAGTTTGTCCTGTTGTTCGTGCAGGTGAAATGCTCACTCCTGTTGCCGTAACCGGTGTATTTGATCCTAGCTGGTATCCGAAATCAGCAGCAGTTAGGGAAGTAGTTCCGTAATTTGCCGCCTGAACAGTGATCGTATTATTACCAACGGCCCATGATGTAGGGGAAACAATTTGATTCATAACCACATCATAGGCTACCGGGGTAGTAATAAGAAATCTCATATTGGTTCGTGAAGTAGAAGCAGTATAACCTGTTGCTGTAGCACAAACACCACCGCCATCAGAATAAAAATAAGCAGATGAATTAAAGGAGGTGGTGCTATAATATGTTAAAGCATTATAGGTATATCCTGTAGGATAATTGTCGAAACATACTTCAAACACGAGGTTGGAAGTACCATCCCAAACAAAGGGAGAGCCAAAGGTATGCGTATTCCAGCCACTCGTTTCAGTATAAGAAGAAACCGTATAAACCTGGGTTAATCCTGTTAAAAAAGTGGTTGTTAAGGAAGTGGCACTGGTATTAGCCATCTTAATGGTGAAATTGGTTAGTGCATCCCCGTTAGCTGTAGCCACATTAAATTGAACGTTTTGAAACATTCGCTGTGTGGTGACGCCTGCAGTGGAAAGTTCTGAGGCCAGAACCAGAAATTGGTGCTTCGCCCCGTTATACCAATGCCCATAAGGTGCAGGATATGTGGTATTTGAATTGGTGGAGGTTCCGGTACCGATTGTGAAGGTTTGTGCAAACCCTGTCAGTGTAAACATTAATGCTATTAGCATTAATATTAATTTTTTTCTTAATAAATTAGTAAAGTTGGGATACATAATATTAGACACTTATTTTAAGCCTCGAATATATGTTTAAGATTTCCAATTACAAGCAGTAAAAATAAAAAATGACAGAAAAATGATTTATTTTTTTAGTTTGGTGGAAAAATCTTCTATTTGTGTTAAGAAGTTTTCCAGGGGTGCATTATTCTCGATATTCAACATGAAATCGAAGCAGTTGATGGCATCGCTGAAATACTTGCCAATCCTGAATTTGGCTTTGGATGAAGCAGAGATTACAAGCAGGGGAATACAGTGCCAGGTATAGAGGCTCAAAAGCACATCGAAAGGCTCATTTGCCATTAATGCATACGCATTTTTTTTAGGCAAACCATACCAGTTTAAATCGGTCCGGGAGATTACCTCATTGGTCTTAAAATTGGGATGATCCTGAGGGAGTTTTTTCTTATTATAGAATCCGAAAATAGTGACCGATTTTCCCTGGACTTTTAATGATTCAACGAATTTTTTTACAATATTTACCTGGTTCTGGTGGGTGGCATCATAAAGGATACCAATTGATTTTGCATTAGACAGGGCAATAGTTTCTCTCTTGGCCCGTTTTATTTCAGTGACCTGCTTAAAGACATAATGTGCTAATTTGTCTCTGAAACGCATGATTATTTCCCTCTTAATTTTTTTAGCTGGGCTTCAAGCTCATTCTCAGCTCCATCTACATAGCCATCATGGCGATAAACGATTTTACCATCCTTAATTATTATTGTGAATGGCACATTGGCAATGCCCAGGGCACGCTTCAAATCGCTGTTCTGGTCTACCACCACATCGCATTTCCAGTTTTGCCCGGCAATATATGGTTTAACTTTTGGAGCCGTTTTGCTATCATCAACGGATACCGCTAATAATTGCATATTGTATTTCGAGGTCCAGTCAGGAAGCAATTTATTGAGCTTTACAAGTTCTTTTTTGCAAGGGCCGCACCATGTTGCCCAAAAACTTACGACCACTATTTTCCCTGTTTTCCCGTAAGACTGAAAATTTACTGATTTACCTTCCATTGTTTTTACTGTAACATTAGGTAAGTCATTTTGTAAGGTAGCCTGGGTAAAAAAAAGCGCTACTGAAATTAAAAGCAATAACTTTTTCATGAAAGCGAAAGTAGTATTTATTTATTAGTCAGAATAATTTTTATGAATTCTTATGAATTGATAGGATCTTCCATATTTGATGTGCTGGTAAAATAAGCAATTTGAATGGATGAACTTGTATTTTCTCCTGAGGAAGAATTCGTAGGTAGACCAATTGGGCGTGTGTGTATTGGTTTCGTGGTAGTATAAAGGAGATTGTGTAAACGGGTTAGAGTCACCCCCCTGTAGGCCTATTCTCTCAGTGGAGCGTAGCGGAACTGAGAGAATAGGCCTACAGGGGATTTTTTAACTAACTTTAAAACCGATAACACATGCAAAACA
>JBBRJE010000265.1:0-4725 GCA_038219845.1 Bacteroidia bacterium | reverse complement strand
ATAAAAGGCGCTTCTTTCTCAAAGAATTTCGTTGGGCTGCTCAGGCGGCGCGCGCTATCGGTAATGATACGCGAATTGATAAATATTATTCCAATAAAAAGCAAGATGGATGGAACGGCATACTTGATATATTTTCGATTGTCTTTCAGGTTGATGGCATTGCTGAAGGGGATAGGCTTAAGCTCCTGAATCTTCTGGTCGATGGAAGCCTGCAATAATTCATTATCATTTTTATCCGCTATATTATGTAGCTGCAGGGCGTTTAATAATTTATCTTTCACATCGGCGAAATGGGTTCCAATAATATTTGCGGCCTTCTCGTAATTGATGGTATGGCTCAGTTTATATAGCTTGCTTAGCGGTATAAATATATATTTAACCAGGATGAAACCACCGAAGGCAACGAATGACAGGGCAATAATTAAACGTACATTGGTATTGAATTCGCCATAATACTCTAAAATCACGGCGAGTACAAAGGCAGTAAGAAGCCCGGCGACAGTATAAATGGTGCCGCGCAAGAGCTGGTTCCTATAGTATTTGCGAATGAATGCATCCAGCTTTTGGATCAGGAGGTTATAATTACTCACGTTTGAATGAAAGTTTATTAATTAATTTTATTGGTTGAAAAACCAATGTACGAATATACATATTATTGGTTTTATGGTTTATATGGAAATGTGAAATAAAGTAAATGGGGCGGGGCGGGGTCGGACCGTTGACAGAGAACGGTGGTGGGTTTGATCTATTTGGCTGTTACACATTTGGATTATTATTCTGAATAACTAAAGACAGACCAATGTGTATTGACCACTATTTCATTCTTTATTAGGGAAAATGCGTTTCAGAACCAGGTTTTTTCTTGGGTTCACTAATAACGGCACTTTCTCTATAATAAGGGAGCTTGTATCCAGTCCGAAAGCTTTGGCTTCACTAATTGAAAGGCCTTTTAACACATCATAGGCATCAATAATAAATTCTTCATATGTGGGGAGGTCATAATCATTGGCCAACTGGCGTTCAATAAGAACAAAGCGGAAGTCGCCCTGGATATTATGTTTTTTAAGCGATCCGTACCGGCTCAGATTATTAAATTCATTCTTTTCCACCATATCATCGATCGCTTTACGGAATAATGCGTTTATCCGCTGCTCTACACGGAAACCGAGGTTAAAATCGATCCTGAAAATCTTTTCTGGCACCAGCGTCGTTACCTCAAACTCTTTTATATAAGGCTCATCCTTTACATTGAGATGCAGAAACCAGTAAACATCAGCCCGCTTTGGCTGCTTGTTCAATATGGAATAAATGATTTTGGATTCAATCAGCTTAGGATTATCTCCTGCGGTAAAGTAAACGAGATTGGTCGCATTTTTTGAAATGCTTTCATCATTGCTTACATCAATTAAGATAGGCAGGTAGTCTTTTATTTTCAGGAAAGAAACAAACCTCTTCTTTATCGCCGCCGCTTTAAACCAAACCCACATTATAAATATGATCCCAAAACAAATTAAGAGCGTTACCCAACCTCCATGGCTGAACTTTATAAGGTTGGCTACAAGAAAGCATAATTCAAGAAATAAATAACCGATAAGATAAAACCAAACCATCCCCTTTTTGAGTCGGTGCAATACCAAATAGTGCGTTACCAGGACTGTGGTGGAAAGCATAGCCAGGGTAATCGCTAAGCCATAGGCCGCTCCCATATTGGCACTTTCCCTGAAGATCAATACAATAACAATGCATCCCAGCATAAGCACCCAATTAATGCTGGGTACATATACCTGCCCTTTGGCTTCGGTCGGGAATTTGATCCTTACTTTAGGCCAGAAATTCATTCTCATGGCCTCGTTCACGATGGTATATGAGCCAGTGATCAAGGCCTGTGAGGCAATGATAGCCGCAATGGTGGCAATAATAATACCGATCAGAAGGAATTTCTCGGGCATAATTGCATAGAATGGGTTTACAGATGTTCCGATCTCTGCCAATGTTTTACCTTCAAACTGCATGAGCCAGGCACTCTGCCCAAGGTAATTGCATACAAGGGCAATTTTCACGAAGGCCCAGCTCACCCGAATATTTGCTTTTCCGCAATGACCAAGGTCACTATATAAGGCTTCCGCCCCCGTGGTACAAAGAAAAACAGCCCCAAGCAGCCAGAATCCCCCGGGTATATTGACGACTAAATTAAGCGCATAATATGGATTTAATGCTTTTAATATTCCCCAATGATGAGTCATCTGGATTAAGCCCAGGACTAATAACATGGTAAACCAAATGATCATAATAGGGCCAAAAAATTTCCCAACAATACTGGTTCCGAACTGCTGGATAAAAAAAATTGCGACAATAATGCCAATTACGATAGGAACAACCTGGATATGATATTCCGGATATTTTATTTGGAGACCTTCGATTGCTGAAGCAACGGAAATTGGAGGAGTAATCAATCCATCGGCTAAAAGAGCAGCACCGCCAATAATTGCAGGAATATACAACCAGGTTTTGGTACGCCTAACAATAGCATAAAGTGAAAAAATTCCGCCTTCCCCCTTGTTATCTGCATTAAGGGTGATGATCACATATTTAATTGTGGTAAGCAAAGTAAGGGTCCAGAAAATACAGGATACTCCCCCATAGATAAGATCCTTGCTAATCACACTTCCTCCGACAATCTCTTTTAATACATATAGCGGAGAGGTGCCGATATCGCCATAAATAATTCCAAGCGTAATAAGCAATCCCGCAGTGCTTACCTTTTGCAAATGAGATTTATCCAATTCTTATTAAAATAAAGGGGCGAAATTAGCTATGAATAATTATAAAAGGTAAAAAAGATTTAGAATTAGGATTTTTTTTACAAAACCGAATCTTCCAGGCGTTTGAGCTCAAGATTTTTTCTTGGGTTAACCATCAATGGAACTTTCTCAATTACAAGCGAACTTGTATCAAGTCCATAGGCTTTGGATTCGTTGACCCCAATCACTTTAAACGCACCATAGGTATCTATAATGAATTCTTCATAAGGCGGCAATTCGTTATCATTTAATACCCGGTCGATTACGACAAACTTAAAGTCGGCCTGCACATTATTTTTTTTGAGACTTTCATAATGGCTCAGCATATCTATCTCGCCCTTACTTACCATATCATCAATGGCTACCCTAAACAAAGTATTGATACGTTGTTCCATCCTGAAGCCAAGGTTAAAATCTACCCGGATAATCTTCCCTTTCATGTATTGGGTTATTTTAAATTCCTTGGTATACGGTTCATCAGTTACATTCACATGGAGGAACCAGTACACATCGGCCCGTTTGGGGGATTTATTAATGATGCTGTAAATGATCTTGCTTTCGATATATTTAGGGTTATCCGCACCGGTGAGATAAACAAGATGTGTGGAGAATCTGTTTATCGTTTCATCGTTACTAATATCCGAGAGCAGGCCGATCTGATCTTTCATCTTAATGAAGCTTAAGAAGCGTTTCTTTATTTGTGCCGCCTTAAACCAAACAAACATCACGAAAATTATTCCCAGGCACACCAGAAGCGTGACATAGCCGCCTTTCATAAATTTATCAAGGTTAGAAGTCAGGAAACATAATTCAAGGGATAAGTAGAATAATAAGAAGAACCATACCAATCCATGTGGAAGCCTTTTTTTCACAAAATAATGTGTCACTAAAATTGTGGTGGCGAGCATATCCAGGTTGATAGTAAGCCCATAAGCCGCCTCCATATTGCTTGCTTTTTTAAATATAAAGACGATGGCGACACATCCGAAATACAGTAACCAGTTTATACTTGGTACATATACCTGTCCTTTTGCATCGCTCGGATATTTGATACGGATCCTGGGCCAGAAATTCAGGCGCATAGCTTCACTCACCAGCGTGAAAGTGCCTGTTATCAGGGCTTGGGAAGCAATGATGGTAGCCATCGTGGCGATAATGATGCCGGGTAGAAGGAACCATTCCGGCATCAGGCCATAGAAAGGGGTCTTCCCTATTTCGGCCAGGGTTTTCCCTTCATAATTTAATAGCCATACCGCCTGCCCGAAGTAATTACAAAGCAAAGCAATTTTTACAAAGGCCCAACTCGTACGGATATTGCTTCTTCCGCAATGACCCAGGTCTAGATATAAAGCTTCAGCACCGGTGGTACAAAGAAAGACGCCTCCCAAAAGCCAGAACCCCCCTGGGTAATTTGCTAATAAATTAATAGCATACATGGGGTTAAGGGCCTTCAATACAGAAAGATCCTTGAGAATAAAATGAAGGCCTAAAATCAATAAAGTAGAAAACCAAATGATCATTGCAGGGCCGAATATTTTTCCAATGATCTTGGTTCCAAATTGCTGAATGAAAAACAAAGCGGTAAGGATGCCGATCACAATAGATATCACCGGGATATCATAGGCCGGGTATTTTTGATGTAAGCCTTCAATAGCTGAGCTCACGGAAATGGGAGGCGTAATCAATCCGTCGGCGAGTAAGGCTGCCCCACCTATAATTGCCGGAATATGCAGCCATTTCTTGGTATGGCGAACCAGGGCATACAATGTAAGGTTTCCACCTTCGCCGTTATTATCCGCGCGAAGCGTAATGATCACGTATTTGATCGAAGTGATAATTGTGAGAGTCCAGAAAACGCAGCTTACAGCCCCATAGATAAGATCTTTTGAGATGATCTTTTCACCTATGATAGCAGGGAAAACAT
>JBBRJE010000264.1:0-4734 GCA_038219845.1 Bacteroidia bacterium | reverse complement strand
TGGGCCAAACCATGGATCGACAATATGTCGCATCCCACCCCCTCTGATTATCGCTTTGTAGGCACCAATAATAATAACACCTCATATTATCCTTTTCATCTACTCAGTTTTGGTCTCGGCTATTCCTATGCGCTCTCCGAGAATTTAATAATAAGCCTTGATTGGTCGAATGCCAAGTACGCCAAAGAGCTATCCATAAACCAATCGGATACCACCATAAATGATCCGAATCCACCCTATCCTGCCTATGGTATTATTGCCGCCAATTCACAAAAAATAAAGGTGAGCACCAATCAGGTAAATATCCGGCTGGATATGAAATTGGTGATGTTCAGAAATAAACTCATTACTCCTTCCTTTTAATTTTTAATCCCGTGATCAACCGACGTACCTTCATTCATAATACCGTGGTCTCCGGAATTGGAATTTCTTTGCTTGAGAATAATTCCTGGCTTGAGAATTACAATCCTGCTTTACCATTGGAGCAAATGGTAACAAACGAAAAATATTGGAAGAAGATCCGCTCGCTATTTCATGTGCCGGATAATTTCATTAACCTGGAGAATGGTTATTTTAGTCCGCAGCCACGAACTACCTTAGCATTTCATCAGCAAAAAGAAAATTATATCAATACGAATACATCCTGGTTCATGCGAAAAGAGCAGGAGCAAGCGATTGAAGGAGCCCGCAGCTCCCTTGCCGCCTTTTTAAATTGCCCGATAGAAGAGCTGGCGCTGACACGTAATACCACCGAGTCGATGAATATTATTACCTCTGGCCTGAACTGGGTTAAAGGAGATGAGGTGATTATAGGCAACCAGGATTATGGAAGTGTAGTAAGCGCATTCCACCAGGCTGCGAAAAGATTCGGTATAATAATTCGCGTCGCAGAAATTCCACTGCATCCACTTAACCCAGAGGAAACAGTGACGGCGTATACTAAATTATTTTCTTCACGTACACGGCTGGTGCATCTCACACACCTGATTAATTTAACCGGGCAGGTGGTTCCCGTGGCCGTCATTTCGGCGCTTGCACACCAGGCCGGGATCATGGTATCTGTAGATGCGGCCCATAGTATCGCACAACTTAAATTCACTATTCCGGATCTGGATGCAGATATGGTAGCCGCCAGCTTGCATAAATGGCTGTGTAACCCATTGGGTGCCGGTTTCCTCTGGATGAAAAAAGCATATATAAAATCCATTTACCCACTTCATGCGGAGGAAGAATTTGCTGAGGATAATATCCGCAAATTTGAACACCAGGGCACACGTCCAATACAAACCTTAGAGACGATAGCAGAATCCATTAAATTTCATCATGCCATCGGTTCAGAATTAAAAGAAAAAAGACTGCGTTACCTGATGCGTTATTGGGTGCTAAAAGTAAAAGACTTGCCCAGGGTGAAAATCAATACCCCTTTTGAATACGATGAACGCTGCGGCGCTATCGCCAATATAGGCATCCATGGATTCACTCCCGGCCAGCTCGCAGATAAGCTCTGGAATGATTATAAGATTTTTACCGTTGCCATCGATCACCCTGCAGTGAAAGGAGTAAGGATCACACCTCATATTTACAATAATATTCAGGAGCTTGATAAGCTGGTGGCAGCTTTAAAAATAATTTCGGGATAAATAAATCTCATCACCCTTTAAAAGACTACCGGAATCATACTTTATTTCCTTTGAATGATCTCAATCTTCACCTTTGCTACCCCATCATCTATCATCCCTATTTGCTGCGCTGCCCCCTGACTTAAATCCAGATCGCGGCGGTTCCATCTCGGGAAGGTATCATTGACCCGAACAAAAACAATTTTTCCATTTTTAAGATTCGTTATTTTAAGGAAGGTGCTTATCGGAATGGTGGCAGAGGCAGCGGTATATTTATAACTGTAGAAAGTGTCCCCGCATTGGGTGCATTGTCCGTTCCATTCAGAGCCATACCAAGAGGCATAACCATTTTTCAGGAAGGTAGTATTATATTGGCTGGTATCGTTATAAACCCTGATGCTGTCTTTTAGGTTGCGTGCTTCGTCGATGGTTAAATGCGACATGCAGGAGCTTAAATAAAAGATCAGCAGGGATATTTTAAACCAAATTCTTATATTTGTATCGAACCGAAAAATATTTTTATTAATGAAACGTATCACCTTCTTGTTTCTTTTTTTAAACATCCTTGCTTTTGCTCAAACTCCAACCTGGAGTGATAAGATTGCAAAGATAATTTATAATAATTGTACCGAATGCCATAGAAGCGGCGCCATCGCTACCTTCTCTTTGCAATCCTATGCTGATGCCAAAGCCAATGCCTTCGGTATTAAATATGCCACCGGCTCCAGAAATATGCCTCCTTGGAAAGCGGATCCTTCCTATAATCATTTGAAGGGCGAGCGGGTATTAACCGACCAGCAAATCCAGGATCTCAGCGACTGGGTGAGTGCTGGTGCTCCCTCAGGAGACCTGAGCTTAGCACCTCCAGCACCTACCTTTCCTAAGGGAATAAAAATGCTGAACCCCGATAAGACCGTAGCCATACCTACTTATTCGGTATCAAAAAATACTGATGATTACCGCTGCTTCACTATTCCATCAGGGATCAGCGTTGATAAATATCTAGCTCAGGTAGAATTTGAACCAATGAATCTAAGCATTGTTCATCATATCTTGCTTTTCCAGGATAATGCCTCTACCTGCAAAAATCTGGATGATGCCGATCCACTGCCAGGCTATTCAAGCTATGGTGGCGGCGTAGGAAGCAGTACCGCTACCCTCATCGGTGGCTGGGTGCCGGGAGGCAATCTCATAGATATCCCAACCGGCATGGGGATACGATTAAAAGCAGGCAGCTATTTTATTCTTCAGATACATTATTCTCCCGGCAGCATGACAAAAAAAGACAGTACCCGATGTCATTTTAAATATTCCAGCTTAACTGCTCCAAGGGAAGTATTTGTAGCGTCCATTCTAAACCATGCAAATGGCGTCAATGGCGGCCTTACGAATGGCCCCTTATATATATCAGCCAATACAGTGAAATCATTCAACCAGCGTTATGATATGGATAATTCTTATGATTACAGTATCATCGCTGTGGCGCCGCATATGCATATGATCGGTAAGACTTATAAAATCTACGCAATAACGCCGCTGAAAGACACCTTGAAATTATGCCTGATACCCAATTGGGATTTCCGCTGGCAGGGTGCCTATACTTTTCGTAAGATTGTAAAATTCCCGAAGAATACTAAGATTTATGGCGATGCTTCCTATGACAATACAACAAATAATATATTCAATCCCAATAGCCCTCCTAAAAATGTAAGCCTCGGAGAAAACACCTCCGATGAGATGATGCTATGTTATTTCACCTTTACCGTGTATAAGCCGGGCGATGAAAATATAATACTCGACAGCACGCTGCTTGCGGCCGGCTTTAATGGTACAAAATACCAACAAACTACACAACTGAAAATTTATCCTAATCCTGTGAACTTTACCTTAAATATTGATTTAGCTAAGAATGCTGCAGCTACCGTGGTGCTGATGGATTTGAATGGCCGAACGCTACAAAGTATAAATGTTTCCACGGATCATTATGCTTTAGAGGTTTCGGGCTATTCGGCAGGGATTTATATGCTAAAAATTGAGCAGGAAGGTAAGATTATTACCAAACGATTTGTAAAGAATTAATTACAAATTATTCTCCAAATATTTTCCTGAAAAATATTTTCATATCATTCCAGGAAGCAGTATCGGCGGCAGCATTGTATTCAATCGGCATATCAAATTTCTTCCCATTGGCCGTGGCATCAGGATTAGAAAATGCATGCGTGGCATTGGGGTAGGCAATAAATTTATACGACGCACCAACAGAATCCATCTCCTGCCTGAAAGCATTTACCTCTTCCTGACTTACGAATTTATCTGCATCGCCATGGCATACCAGCACGTCCGCTTTGATCTTATCTTTTTCTGCCGGCAGTCCCTTTAGACCACCATGAAAACTTACCACACCGTTAAGGTCTTCACCCATGCGTGCCATATTCAAAACCATTGATCCTCCGAAGCAATAACCGATGGCGGCAATTTTTCCTGTGTCGGCCACCGCATAGGTTTTGATTTTATTTAATGCTGCATCAAAACGGGACTTCGCCAAAACAGGATCCTTATATAGTGGCATGGCCATACGCTTTGCTTCATCAGGGTTCGTTGCTATTTTACCATCACCATACAAATCAATGGCGATAGCGAGGTAACCCATCGCAGCAAGTTGTTTTGCACGGTTCTTCACATAGTCATTCAATCCCCACCATTCGTGAACGATAATGACAACGGGCCTTTTTGCCATCGAAGAATCTTCATATGCCACGAAGCCTTTCAATTTCATATCTCCAGCTTCATAGCTTATATTTTCTTCTTTGATATTTGATTTGGGCGTATTCATATTGGAATTATTATTACAGGCAGTGAAATAAATAATGCTGATAAAGCAGAGGAGCCGAAAATACTTTTGGAGTTTCATATGAGAAATTGGTTAGTGCAATATTAAGAATTAAAACAAGTGCAATGTTAATCTTATTCTGAAGTTTCCTTTTTTGATCAGTAATCTCTATTTCTTAGTTAACGGTTTTTGACCCGGATAAGGGTCAAACAATAATAGCCCCGGGTGAAACCCCGGGAAATAGGTTGGTGGAGGATTACACCCCCCAGGGGTTGAACATTTTAG
>JBBRJE010000263.1:0-4749 GCA_038219845.1 Bacteroidia bacterium | reverse complement strand
ATTTTAGCGAAACTAAAGACTTCTTCAGCTCTTTTTCGCGCGAAGGTACTCATATTTCCAGTATCGTTGATACAAGTGATAATGCCTTCAGCAAGTTCCAAAACATTCTTCGCTTCGGCTAGGAATCCACTTTGAAGGTGAGTTATCATATCAGGCATCCCACCTATATTAAAAGCTGTTACCGGTGTTCCGCAAGCCAGCGACTCCAGGACTGTATTAGGGAAATTATCTTCCAGGCTCGGCGCTACAAATACATCGGCAGCGCTATAGGCACAGGCCAGAGAATAATCATCCTTAAGCAACCCGAGATAATTCACTTTCTTATTCAAGCCGGTATCAGTTTCATGGATATTTCCAAAGAGAACGATTTCGATTTCGGGATTTTCAATACGGTTTACCGCATCCCTGAAATAGATAAAACCCTTATTGGGATCGTTGATGTCTACCGATCCAAACATAGCCAGTATCTTATCTGTAGGTAAGTTCAGGGTATCACAGGCTCTAATTTTATCAATAGGTTGATACTTTTCCAGATCGATGCAATAAGGGATTCTTGTGATTTCAAATCCTTCAAACAAAGGTGCAATTTTCGCCCGCTCATACATCCACTGGCTGGCACAAATGATCACCGGCTTAATTTTTTTCAGTACTGCTCTTTTCTTTCTAAATATATTATGGCTAAGGTCATTTTGATCATCGCTATGAAGCTGTGGGCAAGCTCCACAACCCGTGCGCCATTTTTCACAGCCATGTGTTACATGGCAGCCACCGCTAAGCCACCAGTTGTCGTGCATATTAATGAATACTTTTTTATTGAGCGTGCTAAGATAATCCAGGTCCCTGAAACCGATATATCCCTGGTGAACCCAATGCAGGTGGAGGATATCGGCCTCTTTTACTTCAGGAAAATTTTGCAAGCCTATACCAATATTAGCTGTGCTGAATGCGGTTTTATATTGTCTGTTATAAAACTGTAAAGGCACTTTATCATAATAAGCGCGGAAGATACTTTTAATACGGTCTGCTTTTGTTTTTACAGGTACATCCAGCATTTGGCTCTGCATCCCGGCCATTTGCATCGCTTTATTTATCGTTCTCGCTGTTTTACCTGCGCCTCCCGGAATCAGGTTATTTGAAAGATGTAAAATTTTCATGCCTATGGCCGCGAATCTCGTTATTTTTGGCGTATAACGTATGTCGTATTTCGTATTTCGAATTGCGTAGAGCGTATTTCGTAAATACAGCGTTACAGTAATTTTGGAGATTCGCATTTCCCTTCGAGATTTTACCCTACCATACCCTGGTATGTAGGAAATACGTAATACGTAATACGCCTCACCATAGAAGTATGCCCTAATATGCGATTATTCACGCCTACCATTCCCTTGTATTTACGCAATACGAAGTACGCAATACGTCTTCCCAGAATACAAAAATCCCGATGCTTTGAAGTACCGGGATTTAGGGTCTAAAAAACCGCATTATGGCTAAAGCGATTTATCGTAAGAATCAGGAGGTCAGGTATGCCTGTAGCCTGTTGCTTCTGCTTGTATTTTTGAGACGCTTAATAGCTTTCTCTTTTAATTGTCTCACCCTTTCGCGGGTCAGTGTGAGGCTTTCAGCGATTTCCTCCAAGGTTAACAAAGTAAAGCCACCGATGCCATAGAGATGACGGATCACATTGCGTTCCCTTGGCGGCAGGTGCGAAAGGGCACGGCTGATCTCTTCACATAAAGATTCGTTTATCAGACCGGAATCGGGGCCGGGTTGGTCCATATCTTCCAAGACAGCGAGCAAGGTATTTTCTTCACCATTGATCAAAGGGGCATCCATGCTTACATGGCGGGTATTGCTTTTGATCATATCACGGATGATGTCGATATCGATATCAAGCACCTCAGCCAATTCCTCCACTGTGGGTTCCCTTTCATACTTCTGTTCCAAATCTGCAGTTGCCTTGCTTATTCGACTCAGGGCGCCTACACGGTTTAGAGGGAGCCTTACAATACGGGCTTGTTCGGCGATGGCTTGTAGTATGCTTTGTCGTATCCACCATACAGCATAGCTGATAAATTTGAAGCCCCTGGTTTCATCAAATCGTTGTGCTGCCTTGATGAGGCCCAGGTTACCTTCATTAATGAGATCGCCTAGGGTTAAACCCTGGTTCTGGTATTGTTTGGATACCGAAACCACGAATCGGAGGTTGGCATTCACCAATCTCTCTAGTGCCAATCGTTCTCCCATCCGGATACGTACGGCCAACTCCACCTCTTCCTCAGCCGTTATTAACGACACGGCGCCTATTTCCTGGAGGTATTTTTCTAAAGAGCGATTTTCACGGTTTGTAATTTGTTTCGTAATTTTCAACTGACGCATAGGCAATCGGGATTAGAGGTTAGATAATTTTGATAAGGGTTAAGCGAATATATTAATGAAAAAACAGGAAACATGGAACGGGTATAAAATAAATATAATGTATCTGATTATCAGGTAGTTTAAAGTTAAAATTACCGGTTTGGCGTAATGTTTGCAGACGCCTGTTTTTTCAAAAAAGCCTTGAAATATCCAATTGATTTTAACGCAATGGGGCCAATTTATTATTGATTAATTTGCGGCCGATTATTATGGCATTTCTTTCTTTCATCCCGCTTATTTTATTTGAAAATGAAAACTATATTGTAATTAATAAACCTTCTCATATCGCTACTTTAGATGATAGGGGAGAGGCGGTTAATATTTTATTACTGGCAAAAAAATATACAGCAGATGCGCAGGTATGTCACCGGCTGGATAAAGAAACAAGCGGGGCCTTGCTCATCGCAAAAAATCCGGAAGCATACCGTAATGCGGCCATGCAGTTTGAAGCGCGCAAGGTGCAAAAGATTTACCACGCTATCGTGGGCGTGCCCCGTAAGTTTGACGAGCTGGAGGTGGATCTGCCTATAAAGCAAACAAGCACAGGCACCGTTAAAATCGACAGGCAGGATGGGAAGAAGGCCTTATCGAAATTTAGTACCATACGTTTATTTAAACATTTCGCGCTTGTTCAATGTGAAATATTTACAGGAAGGATGCACCAGATTAGGATTCACCTGGCCTCACAGAATGCAAGTATAGCTGGAGATACAACGTATAAAGGGAAGGCGCCTTTACTTTCGGAAATCAAAAAGAAATTCAGAACTTCTGATGAAGAAGAGAAGCCAATGATACAACGAGTGGCGCTTCATGCCTTTGCTTTAAAGTTTAAAGACCTTGACGGTAAGGATATATTTGTAGAAGCGCCTTATCCAAAAGATTTCGGGGTTTTTTTAAAGGTGCTGGAGAAGTATGATGGAGTGTAGGAATAATTGAAAATGTATGCTAATATAAGACATCTCCTTCCCGGAACTTCAATGGCTTTCAGAAAAAAATCCAAGAGACCCTAAGCAGAAATTTACAAAGCATTATGAGAACCGATAAGCAAAAAATTCTCAAACTCATTTTCAGTTTAATTCTTCCACTTCTTGTAGGTGGTGTTTCGGGATTCCTGATAAGAAATGATGTGAACGGTGAATGGTTTAATACTTTGTCAAAGCCATCGTTAAATCCGCCAGGATATTTATTTGGCCCTGTTTGGACAACACTATATATTCTTATGGGAGTTTCCATGTTTTTAATTTGGAACACGCCCAAAACCGAGCTAAGGCAAAAAGCGCTTACCGTTTTTGGTATTCAATTATTTTTTAATTTTTGGTGGAGCATTTTATTTTTCACTTTTCATTTCATATTCATTTCGGTAATTGACATTTTGTTGATCTGGGTATTAATAATTTATATGATTTCACTTTTCAAAAAGATAAAACCACTTGCAGCTTACCTGCAAATATTTTATTTGCTTTGGGTAAGTTTTGCCACAGTGCTCAATATTTCTTTTTACTATTTAAATGGGTAGTTGGTAATGGATGAATCCATGCCGCCCCGAAAACCCATAATTCTATGTTGTATACGTTCTAAATACGTAGGAATAATTTGAACCTTTGTGCTACGAGACCCGCCTGAACGCAATCCCGAAAACAGTATGTTATGATTATAAAACTTAATTCGGCCGACAACAGAAAAGCCTATTGGTTTGGTGTATGAAAGCTGCAAAGGTTAAATAAGGAAATTTTTATTTAACTTTACCGGGTTAAACTTAAATAGTAAGATTTATATTTAACTTTGCTGTATGACAAAAGTAGAAGCCTTCAAAGCGGGAAATTTTATTAAAAATTTTGATTATAAATCATTTAATCCTGAACTTATCAATAGGGTCTGGTCTTGGGAAGACCGTGAATTGACCAAATTGATTGAGAAGTCTGCAATATCCATTGGTCAGTTAGATGCGTATTCACACCAGATACCCAATATTGATCATTTCATAAGAATGTATGTTGCTAAAGAGGCTACTGTTTCAAGCAGAATTGAAGGGACTCAAACAAATATGGAAGAGGCCATGTTAAAAGAAAGCGATATTAATCCTGAAAGAAAAAATGATTGGAAAGAGGTGAACAATTATGTAAAGGCATTGAACACTTCAATAAATAAATTGTCTGAACTACCCCTTTCCTCAAGGATGCTCAGGCAAGCCCATGGTGAGTTGCTCAGTGGCTCAAGAGGCGAATACAAATTGCCTGGAGAATTTCGTAGAAGTCAAAACTGGATTGGAGGGTCATCCTTACAAAATGCAGTATTTATTCCGCCCGTTTGGGAGGAGGTTAATCCTTTAATGGG
>JBBRJE010000262.1:0-4773 GCA_038219845.1 Bacteroidia bacterium | reverse complement strand
ATAATCAATGCATGTAAGCCATGAAATAATCATTGTAGTGAAAAGAAAGAGAAGGAAAGAGATTCGTTTAACCCTGGGGGTGATGGGCGGTGCACAGGAAAATGCGATAGGGAATAATATTAAAAGTACTTTTAGTGCCGTTTTCCTATTGAGCTCTTCTATATTACTGGTATAAAGATAGCCGAATACACAAAGCAGAAACAGCGCTGCCAGAACTATGTTTATTGGATTGAGTAAATTTTCTTTCCTGAAATTCCTATAATTTAATATTGATGAGAGAAGAATGCTTATCAGACCGGCATTTTCAAATCCACGAATAAAGCCGTCGCAGGGAATTCCAATAGCCAATAAACAGGATCCCAGGAGTAGAAAATTTGCCGGGTTGAAATATTTAATAAGCATCCGCTTAATCCCTGGCATAGCTGAGCTTACATACAAAGTTCTCATCCTCCAGCCCCAGCTTTTGAGAGGCCAGTTTTGAAATCACAATGATATTATTCCCTGTAAAATCTTTTGAAATGGTTCCAATTACTTTTACGTAGACTACTTTTTTGGATTGTACATCAGTCACTTTTATTATGGAACCAATAGGTGCCTTATTATGGAATGCATAAAATTTATCTTTATCCAGTCCGTTGCCTTCCGACCACGCGGCCAGGCCACCTTCAATTATTTCTTTTCCTTTGTACCGATTTAAAAGCAGGGAGCTGTCAACAATTTCTTTTGATTTACTTTCCTTCGTAGCGGCATTCTTAAGATCATCATCTGTTACTATTTGTTGCGTAGGTATTTTATTGTACCCTACGATCAAGGCTTGGTCACGTTTAAGCGCAGCTCCCGAAAGCTTATTCCATGCTTTAATCTGGGCAGTATAGACATGAAACTTTTTTGCCACCATTGCCAGTGTTTCTCCCTGCCCTACCTTATAATATACTGCTGTACTGTCGGGCGGTAAAGCCATAGTCAATAAACAGATAAGGCTAAACATCATTGAAAAAATAAATTTCATAATCGCAAAGATAATAATTGAAAATGGAGAATGGATAGTCCTAAGGCTATCAAACGTTTCATGAAAGTTATTTATTCAGAATCCCGCGTCAAATTGTCGGATCTATCTCTTTCAAAAGAATATCTTTGTTGAATAAAATGAAAAAATTATTTTTATTCAGTGTATTCATCTCATCGCTATTGTATTCCTATGCCCAGCAAAAGGTTCTGGTTTTTAAACTCATGGATGAAATTTCACCCAAAACATGGCGTTATACTTTAAAGGCGCTGGAACAAGCACATTCAATACATGCAAGCGCAGTCATCATCAGAATCAATACCTATGGCGGCTTATTGGATGATGCCGATTCTATCCGCTCCGCTATCCTGAATTCCGAAATACCGGTATATGCTTTTATAAATAATAATGCTGCCAGTGCAGGTGCACTGATCAGCCTCGCATGCGACAGTATTTATATGCATCCCGGCAGTACCATAGGCGCAGCTTCTGTGGTGAATCAAAACGCGGAATTATTACCTGATAAATATCAAAGCTATATGCGTGGTATCATGCGCAGCACCGCCACACAAAATCACAGGCGCCCTGAAATTGCGGAAGCGATGGTGGATGGTAATATTGTGGTTGACAGCATCAATAAAAAGGGACAGGTGATCACCTTCACCACCGAAGAAGCCATTAAATACGGGTATTGCGAAGCAAAAGTAAATTCTGTTGAGGAGGTGCTGGAACATACCGGGCTGGATAAGGCAACCATTATTAATTACGAGCCTTCGTGGTTGGATAAGCTTATCGGGATATTGAATACGCCTTTCCTAAGTGGTATCTTTATCCTGCTGATCCTGGGAGGGATTTATTTTGAGTTTCAGCACCCCGGCGCTTTATTTCCTATTGGAATAAGCATGGTAGCTGCCTTACTTTATTTTGCACCTAACTACCTTGAAGGTTTCGCTGCAAATTGGGAAATCATTTTATTTTTTATTGGGTTGATCCTGCTGATCATGGAAATTTTTGTGATCCCCGGTTTTGGTGTCACGGGCATCACCGGAATTATATTTTTAATGTCGGCTTTGGTTCTGGCGCTGGTGAAGAATAATTATTTTAATTTCGAGAATGTGCAGCGTAATTCATTAAATATTGCATTGGCCGTGGTGAGCATTTCATTTGTGCTCACTATTGTGCTTGCCTTTGTAGCCAGTAAATTTTTAACCAGCTCTAATTATTTTGAGCGTATCGCCCATACCCAAACACTGGCAGAATCAAAATTGGAGAATAGCCTTTTACACCGGGAGAGCGTGCTTTATATGCAGGGCATCTGCATCACCGACATTAAGCCGCAAGGAAAGGTGGAGGTCAATGGCAATCTTTATAATGCAGTGAGCAGCGGAGAATTTATTGATGCACGCGCCATAATAGAAGTATATAAGGAGAACCCTATGATGGTATGGGTGAAAGAAATAAAAAATATTGGTGTTAAAAGCACCGAAGGTATTGCGTGAAAAATGGATAGGGTTGTTTTTCGTTATACGTAATACGATTTACGTTATACGATTTACGTTATACGTTATACGACACCTAATAATAAATCCTATTCGAAGTGGACAGCATGGTATAAATGCTTCTACCGGTTAAATAAAACCCTCCGGCTTTATTAGCAAAGCTCCCCAATGTCTCCCCCGGCCGTACTTCAATCCGCCGGATCTGCATCAGGTCATCAAACAAATTCATCGGCCCCGTTTTCGTTGATAGCGCGAAGGGTATGCCGTTCTTCCGAACCAATTCCTTTACATCGGGATTTATTCCCCCGAAAGGATACGCGAAACTTAAAACAGGCTGCTGCAATAATTCTTCAATATCATTTTTAGATTCGTGGATCTCCATATTGGCCTCCTCAGCATCAATATGGTTTAAGGCCCGATGGCTGCAGGTATGTGCTCCAAACTCAATACCATAATCATTCATTTCTTTAATTTGTATCCTGGTTAAAAGAGGGCATGCAGTCTCGCCTTCACGGATGCCCCATTCATTTCTTTGCAGCCGGGTCACTAAATATATTACAGCTTTAAATCCAAATTCCCGGAGCAAAGGAAACAACAAAGAATAATTATCTTCATAACCATCGTCGAAAGTTAAAATAATTTTATTGCTGAAATCGGTTGATGGATCAGCACCTTGAAGGTCATTGAAAGTAATGGTTTGGATTTTATTTTTTTGTAGATACGCCAATTGCTTCCTGAACTGATCTTCATACACATATATTTTTTGACGGCCTGCATCAGCTTTCGACTTCACAATACGATGGTATAGAAGTATGGGTAATTTATGCTGGGCATTTTGCATATAGGATCTCACAAAAATAAGAAGATTTGGTAAATGGTTATCATCAATCAAATTATGAAGATTAAACCAATATGCAATACTGTTCTATTTCAATAAATTTCCTGCGGCCTAATGACGGACTATCGCACTGTTATGCACTCATAAGAGTTTTCAGATCCTTATGAAATTCTGCTTTGGTATAATCTTTTACTAATCAGCATAAAAAAAGGCCACCCCTAAATGGAGCGGCCTTATAATAATTAATCGGTTTATTATTCCTTGATGATGCGTTCCTGAACCGAACCGCTATTGGTGATCACCTGAATCATATACACCCCGCTGGCATAAGTCTCCAGGCTGATCGTACGGCTGAAGTTTGCATCTGCATTCACGATCGTGGTGCTATACAACATTTTTCCATTGATATCAAATACATGGATCGTGATATCCTGTGATTTATTCAACGATGCACTGATCGTTACCTTATCCTTGGCAGGATTTGGATACATCCTTACATTGGTGATCGCCGCGCTGGCTTTGATTCCCACATTAGCTATCACGCTCGCTGAAGAGGTAGAACATCCTGAGGCATTCGTTACCACTACCGTATAGTTACCCGCGGTGGTGGCAGTATAGGTATTGGCTGTAGCCGAAGGAATCAGCACGCCATTATTATACCATTGGTAGCTCGAAGCAACAGCATTCGTGCTTAGCACATTGCCTTGCTTAAATACCGTTGGTATCGCAGGGGCTGCATTCACCGTGATCGCGCTGGTGCTTGAGGCCATACATGATCCGGTGCTTTGTGATACACTGATAGAGCCTGCACCCGAACTGGTCCAGGTAACGCCCACGCTATTGGTTCCAGCGCCCGATGTGATATTACCTCCGCTCACCGACCAGTTATAGGCTGTTCCTGCGATAGAAGTAATGCTATAGGTCTGGCTGCTGTTCTGGCATACCGTTGCTGGTCCGCTGATGGTTGGTGTAGGTTGCGTATTGATGGTGATATTCATCGTCCGTGAATCAGCGCATCCTGCACCGCTGGTGATGGTGATATTCACCGTTCCAGAACCCGCAGCGCCCCAATTTACAAGAATGCTATTGCCCGTGCTGCTTCCGCTGATCGTGCCACCGGTGGCAGTCCATGCGTACGTTGCTCCGCTTTGGCTGCTTACGCTATAGCTTCCGTTATTATTGGCACATACCTGTGATGGGCCGGTGATCACCGTTACAGGTAATGGATTCACAACCACAGCGAGTGAAGCAGTAGCGGTACATCCCGCAGCGCTGGCTCCGGTCACATTTACACTGCCATTGGCAGAACCCCAGGTGATGGTCGCCGTGGTGGCGGTAGTGGAAGTAATCACTCCTCCTGTTACACCAAAGGTATAGCTTGAAGCTCCCGAGGCAGTATAGGTTTGTGATGAGTTCTTACATACTGTGGC
>JBBRJE010000261.1:0-4799 GCA_038219845.1 Bacteroidia bacterium | reverse complement strand
ATCATAGAGGCTTACCAAATCCGTATCAGGTTCAACAGCGTCAATGATTTCAAAATTGGACTCTTCCTTCTTGTATTCTTTGGTGCCGAATTCAATAAAAGTGATGAGGTATGTTAAGGGTTTAACATTAATAACAACGCCGTTGCCGTAATTGGGGTGTTTCACCCTGCTGCCTATGCCTAATGGTTCCATTTGTATGAAGTAAAAAATTAAAAATTAATATGGATGGTCATTAAAAATTATAATAAATATGCAAATCAACCATCTGCGCGAAAATAGTTTATCAATTTAAATTAGCCCAAAATTATTTTTTTCACTTATTACCTCCCGCGGCTTCTTAGCCGAGACCACTATTTGTAATAACTCCCTCCTTCATTCATCCGGTCAAGCGTCTCCTGGTAAATCGAATCTTTTCCTGTAAGCTGGATATGGTATTGCACGATACGTGGCTCATGGGTGGAATATTTTACAAGCACTTTATAATTTGCTTTTCTTAGCGTGATGCCGCTCTTGAATTCAAACTCTTTGGTATAAGCCAAATTGTATTCATCAAAATACATCACACTTAGCCAGTAATCATCAAAGCGCTGCCTGTAATCCACCACCGTGGCCTCTGTTAAGGCAGGATACCATTTAAGCTGAACTGTTTTACGCACATAACCCAGGATAAAAAAGGCTGGTATGGTTAAAAAAAACAGAAGTATGAAATAGGTAAGCGACCTGTTTTCCGGGTTGAAACTGGTTCCGTTTTTACGCCATTTATTATACAGATTATTGATAAAGAAATAAGCGCTCACAATAAACAGGAGGAAGGCAAAAACCATCTTGGCCAATTCGGGTCCCTGGTAGGAGGTGAACCAATTATTAAAAATAATAAGAAGGCACCAGGTCATGCTCAGGAAAGGCAGCATCTGCTTTAACCAAAAGGGTGTGCTTGATTCTTCTTCACTGAAGCCTGTAGAACTGGTATAGGTTTTGCGTGTACCATATTTTCTACGGTCGATGGTGTCGCCCACGGCATTACCTTTGAGCAATAGATTGTACCAGCTCCGTTTGATCGGGTCATTTAAGACGGAATAGGCTTCATTGATCTTCTTAAAATATTCTTCGGCAATGCTGTTATTCGGGTTGATGTCGGGGTGATATTCTTTTGCCAAAGCCCTATAAGCCGATTTTATTTCTTCAGAGCTGGCATTTTCTGTGACCCTTAATATGGTATAGTAATTAAGCAAGGTAGGATTGCAAATAAAAGGAATATTTTTTATTAGCGATATGGCCTATATCATGGCGGCATATCGATGGTATATGATCACGATGATCCGTGGACTTGTGATGAACAACGATTTGTTTAAGGCTTCAAATTGCCAGGTATCTTGCTTTTTATAACGGCCCTTGCCCCAACTGCGCCGGATTTACAAGGCATCTTCCGTAGCATCCAGAAATGAATTCAGGAACCTAAAAAAATGCGTAATTTAATGAAATATTGAAACTGTTGCGCACGTGAGAATTGCTCACAGGTTTGGTAGATCCACTGATCCCAATATTATTGGAGGAGCTAAGGTAATCGCTTAACGAAAGTCGGAATTGTGGACTGATATAATAATACAGGTTAAGCGAAGAGATGAGCGCAGAGGCAAAAGTAAACCTGCCTGTATTTGCAGGGTATACATAACTGATTGCACCCATCTCCAGGCGGTTAAGCCAGGTGATGGCAGTGCGCGTATTGGGATAATAGCCGCGTTCGATAAATAAGGAGGCCTTCAATTGCGGCTCCTGCGATTTAGAGCTTGTATGGCTGACCATCGAATCTTCATCGAGAAAATTAGCTGAAGAATTAAAGGAATAGTATAAGCCCAGGCTCATCCCTGTATTCAACTGGTTCTTCAGGTCGAGCGGCTGATATTTTGTTATGCTGTATTCCAGACGCTGACCTAATTCATAGCTCCTGTATCCAGACCTGGTGCTATCCGATTTATTCATCCCCGACTGTAGGTGAAAAGAAGCCCCGGTGCCCCATTGCTTTACCAATCCACAATAGCGCGTTGTGGGAGAAGCCAGATAAACCTGGTCGTTTAAGATGGCAAAGCTTAAGGCATTGCCGCTGGCGATCAGCTGATGATCCTGAAGATAATTCACCATCGCTTCAATCATCTCAATTGTATTTAGTCGTGAGTCGAGCACACGCCTATTATTGTAAGCAATGATTATTTTGCTGAATTCAAGGATGTTTTCTGTGCTTGGTTCTTTTAGCAGCAAATGCTTCGCGCGTAATTCTTCAAACAGGCGGTAGGACGTAATGCCATCGCTGATATATTCGGCCCTCCCTTTTCCAAGGGTCAATAAAACCGAGGAATTCAAGGTGTTGGTATTGGTAATGGAATGGTTTTTATTCTGCCCATAATAATCTGAAAAGTTGATTTCCATACCATGAAATTTTTCGTCGCCAGTATAATTTTTTAATACGGAATTGAAATACATCTGTTGATATGTCCCGGATGATTTACCCAGATACGAATTGGTCAGCTGGCCGCTGGTGCGGGCCGAAGATTTGGTAATCCATTGTTTTGAATCTGCGTTCACCAATGAAAAATAATTCAGAGAGCCGTTAAACCCGGCGGCATTCTGTTTGCGGTCGTTCCCGCTTCCGGTGTTTTGACGGTTATTGGCATCATCATTTAAAAAGAATCCCATATCCAGCCCTTTATAATTCTGGTGCCTGAATTTAATTTCTTTAAAATTAACGGCCTCTTGTGAAAAGGAATACACCGAATAAAATGTGAAAGTAAGAAAACAGAGAAGAAGTTTCATTAGTGGTATTTTTTTTAAGGGTAATTAGAGCAAGGGCAATAAAAAACAATGATAACGATTAAATAGTAAAATTTATTCTTATTGGTATTTTTTTCAAGCATTTACTAAAACTCCCATCTTCTCAAAAAACAAGAAAAAGTATAACAATTTCATGACATCAAATCCTTAAATTCGCTGCTCTAATCTAAATTTCATTTTATGCTTCGGAAATTAATCCTTTCAGCCTCTTTATTTTTATTTTGTTTAACGATTCAGGCGCAAAACCCTTATCCGCTGGTCTCTATCGATACCCTTGGCTTTGTTAACGCCGCCAAATTAGCTTCCAATAATACCAAACCCGATTATATCGATCCTGTTTTCAGGAATCTAGTATATACCGATACGGTTCAGGTGGAAGGCTATGTCACCTTCAATCCAAAAACCTATGGTTTAAGTAATACTTTAGCCCGTTATGGCTGTTTCTTACAGAAGTCGCCAACGGCCACACCCTGGGGTGCTGTTCATGTATTGCTTGATAAAAGTTTGTATCCCGGCGATTCGGTAGGCAGCCTCGATCAGGTGGTGAAATATTTCTCCAATTTCGATTATGGATTAAAAGTAAAATGTACCGGAAAGCTCAGTGAATTTAACGGTATGTCGCAATTGGCCCTGCTTAAAATTGAATCAGAGATCACCAACCTCACACCAGCCAATATCCAACCCAAAGTATTGGCATTGGATGTATTTGAGAAGAATATCGGCGGTATTCAAACCTACCAGCCTACCACAGGTGAACAATGGGAAGGCGCCTATATAGAGCTGAAGAATGTAACCATAGTTGATCGTACTGCCAACGGAGCCCGCTGGACCTGGGCTTTGCAGGATGCCTTCGGCAACAAAATGAAAGTATATGATGTTTCAGGTTATTACCGTAATGATAATTTCGATCGTGATCCGAATACACCTGTGGGATTCACCCCACCACCCGCCGGAACCACCCTGGCTTATGTAAGAGGAGCGGTGATGGAAGTAATATCAGGAGGTGTCACAGGCTATTATATTGCACCTTTAACTCCCTCTGATCTGGGGCCATCCACCTTCATACCACCAAGCATCACCAACCGCAGGCACCTGCCGGTAATAGCCACCAGCGCCGACCCGGTAAAGCTTAGCATGAAAGCCATCGACGATTCTATGGTAGTAAATGCCGTTCTTTATTATGCCATCGGTGCCGGTAACAATACCTATACCGCCGTTGCCATGACAGATAAAGGAGCAGGTATATATGAATCTACCGTGCCGGCACAGCCCAATGGAACAGTGGTAAAATATTGGTTCCGCGCCTGGGATAACGGGGGTCATAATTCAGTAGACACTGCATCCAATGCATTGGCTTATATAGTAACCGATGGAGGGATCAACAGTATTGCACAATTGCAATATTCGCCATTCCCTGGTGGGAATTCTATCTGGGCCAATGATACCCTTACTGGAATTAATATCGGTGGCATTGTCACTGCTTCCAATTCGGATATGTCTACCTACCCAGCCATTCAAAATGGAACGGCCCCCAATTCGGGAATATTTTACTCGGCACAGGCCAATGATAGCGTGGCTACCTGGAAACGGGGCGATAGCGTGATAATCAATTCATGTGTGGTTAGAGAGAACTTTAATGTAACCACCCTCGACCATATCGGTTATTATGCCGGAGTGAAAAATTATACTATCGTTTCATCCTATAATAATTTACCCGCATTTAATACCAGCTTGCCTATTGATTCAGTGATTGCAAAATCACCCGTATATACAGAACCTTATGAAGGGATGCTGGTGAAATTTACGAATGTATATTGCGTGAATAAGAATCCTGATAATACCACCAATAACGGTGAATTCAGCATCTATAAGGACACTTCTACTGTTAATGGATTGCGTGTTGATGATGATTCTAAAGATATCGGCTCAACCTATAATGTAGATTCGATGATTGTTAAGTTGAAGAAATATGT
>JBBRJE010000260.1:0-4802 GCA_038219845.1 Bacteroidia bacterium | reverse complement strand
ATTTCTTAGAAAACAGGCTGAGGCTTTTAAACTCCTTCCTGATTTTCGTTTCATTATTTGTGTTCGTTGCCATGCCCATCACTCCTGTAAGGCTAATATTTTTAAATCTTTCAAATTCCTTATCAGTGAGAATGGCAAAAGCTTCTTCTTCACTCAAACCGAATTTAGTTTCTTCATCTGCTATATAAATTTGTAAAAGGCATGCAATAATCCGGTTAGAGCGTTCACCCTGCTTATTTATTTCTGCTAATAATTTGATGCTATCCACCGAATGAATAAGGCTGATGAATGGCGCTATGGATTTCACTTTATTGCTTTGTAGATGCCCTACCATATGCCATTCAATATCTTTTGGCAAGACATTGGATTTCTCCACCAGTTCCTGCACTTTATTTTCTCCGAAAATTTTATGACCGGTATTATAGCAATCCATCACCTCCTCTACAGGCCTGGTTTTACTAATAGCTACGAGTTTGGTATTTTTGCCTAATTTTACTTTTATGCGATTTAAATTCTCAGCGATACTCATTCTTGTGATTTTCTTTATTCATTGCAAAAATAACAATGATAATAATACACCAAAAAATACTATTGGCGATGAAAAGATGGCCGCCTTATTAACGGAGATCCACCTTGTGGAAGGTTCGGTGACCCCAATGCTAATCCAGCGGGATAGCGCTACGCAGTATATATTGAATAATTATAATTTCCTGTTTACCAAATACAAAACCAATGATAAAGAATTTAAAGAGACCATGGATTATTATGTAAGGCATCCCAAGGAGCTCGATAAAGTGTATGAGAAAGTGCTTGAGAATTTGAGTAAGATGCAGAGTGAGATTAAGAACTAGGCACCTTTAGACGCAAGGTAAAAGGCGTAAGGTATAAGGCGTAAGGCGTAAGTAATACAAACCCGGTGAAGAGGATAATAGTTAATGAAAATTGTGGAGATAGCATTTGATAAAAAGTATATATATTTGAATTAAAATCTAAACTTAATTTAATAATTAATAAAAAACCTCACTTATGGCTATTCAAAAATTCGATGACATTATTGCATGGCAGAAAGCACAGGATTTGGCTGTCAATGTTTACAATACTTTCCAAGGTTCAAGAAACTTTGGATTTAAAGACCAGATCTGCAGGGCTGTAGTTTCCATTTCAAATAATATTGCAGAAGGTTTCGAAAGAAATTCTGATGCTGATTTCGCAAGATTCCTTTTCATTTCCATTGCATCTTGTTCTGAAGTGAAATCAATGCTTCATTTGGCAGAGAGGTTAAACTACATTTCGAATGAGCAAAAATCAGCCTATTTGGCGAACTCAGATGAAGTTTCTTAAATTATCAGAGGCCTTTTAAAATCCTTAAACAGCAAGCCTAAATAATGCCAATGCGATTCACTTATAAATTTATTCTATTTTAAGCATTGTATTACTTACGCCTTATGCCTTACGCCTAAACCCCTATGTTGTATCCTAAAAATATAGAAACGAAACTTTCATTCGATACCTTGAAAGAGATGCTGGAAAAGAAATGCCTTAGTATTATGGGTATGACTAATGTGCAGGGGCTTCGTTTCAGCCAGGACTATGGCCAGATTCATTTATGGCTGAAGCAAACCCAAGAGATGAAAGAGCTTCTCAGTTCCGATTCGCCCATACCGCTTGATACCATTCATGATATGCATTCCGCCTTGCAGAAAGCACAGACCCCCGGCAGCTTTTTTTCTGAAGAAGAATTACACCAGCTAAGACTTTCGCTTAATACCATTAAAAATATTATAGAATATTTCTCCAAAAGAAAAGAAGCTTATGCTTCACTTCAAGCCATCATTTCTGATATAGTATATGATCATACCCCGGCCACTGAGATTGACCATATCCTGGATAAAGACGGGAATATGAAGAAAAATGCGAGCCGGGAATTGGGTGATATTATCGCTTCCATCAGCGCTAAGGAGGGCATTGCACGGAAGCGGATCCAATCTATTTTCAAAAACGCAGAAAGCAATGCCTGGCTCTCGAGCACCGGAATCACCTTACGTGAAGGCAGGATGGTATTGCCAGTACTTGCAGAACATAAACGGAAAATAAAAGGGATCACGCATGATGAGAGCGCAACTGGCTTGACACTTTTTATAGAGCCAGAAGAGATCCTGGAAATTAATAATGAGATCAATGAGCTTCATTTTGAAAAACGCCGTGAGATTGTTAAGATATTAACCAGGGTCACGGATTTGATCAGGCCATCGTTGCCGCTGATAAAAAATTATTTTAAAAAGTTGGGGCTTCTTGATTTTGTAAGAGCTAAAGCTTTGTTGGCTATAGAGCTGAAGGCAGAAATGCCCATGCTGAGAAAGGATGCCGTGCTTCATTATAAGAATGCATTTCATCCTTTATTATACCTTGCCTTAAAAAAAGATAATAAAAGTGTAGTACCATTAAGTCTGCAGCTTAGCCGGGAGCATAGGATCTGTGTGATCTCGGGGCCTAATGCCGGGGGTAAATCGGTAAGCCTTAAGACGATTGGCTTATTGCAATATATGCTGCAATGCGGGTTGTTGGTAGGTATGGATGCCCATAGTGAAGCAGGAATCTTTGATGATTTGTTTATTGATATTGGTGATGAGCAGAGCATAGAAAATGATTTGAGCACCTATAGCTCCCATTTAAAAAACATGAAACATTTTGTGAACTTCAGCGGTAAAAAATCCTTGGTGCTTATCGATGAATTATGCACCGGCACTGATCCACAATTTGGCGGTCCCATTGGCGAAGCCGTACTGAGTGAGATAAATAATAACCAGAGCATGGGTGTAATCACCACCCATTTCAGCAATATCAAAACCTTCGCAAATAATACTGCGGGCGTGTTTAATGCCTCCATGGGCTTCGACACGGCCACGCTTCAACCCCTGTATAAGCTTAATGTAGGCAATCCGGGAAGCAGCTATGCCATTGAGATCGCGCAAAAAATAGGCCTGAATAAAACGGTGGTGAACTATGCCAAAAGCAAATTAGATCAAAAACAACAGCGGGTGGAACAGCTGCTGGTGGAACTGGAAAAGGAAAGGGTGTTGCTGATGAAGTCGAAGCAGGAGAACGAGGTAAATTCAAGGGAATTAAAGCTGGCCATAGATGAGAACCAAAGACTCAATAAGGAACTTACTTTAAACAAAAAGAAGATATTGGTGGATGCCCAGCTTCAGGCAAAAAGCCTGATTGAGAATACCAACAAACAGATTGAAGGAATCATCAAAGAAATCAGGGAAACGCAGGCTGATAAGGAACGTACGTCTGTGCTACGTAAAAATTTGAAGGATGAGCATGCCCATCTGGAAAAAGCATTGGCAGGACAGGAACCTTCTCTTGTACATGATGCATTGGAAATTAAGATTGGCGACCATGTAAAGATGCAGGGGAAAACAGTAGCCGGTGAAGTAGTAAAAATAAATAATAAAAAAGCCACTGTGGCGTTTGAGAATATTTACAGCACCGTTCCTATTTCAGAATTGGTGAAAGTAGAGAGGCCGGCCAGAGAATTAAAGAATGCCCCGATTGATATCAGCTCCAAGGCGGCGGCTTTCAGCACCACGATTGATATCCGCGGGGAGCGTGGCAATGATGCCCTTTTAAAAACAGAGAAGTATATTGATGATGCCTTGCTTCTGGGATTCGATAAGCTCAGGATCCTGCATGGCAAAGGCGATGGGATCTTAAAAAATCTGTTATGGCAGTTATTTAGAAAGCATCCGCATATCGCCAATTATGAAAGTGAGAAAGAGGAATATGGGGGAAGCGGAGTGACGGTGGTGCATTTGAAATGACACCTGGCGTATAAAGTATTAAGTATAAAGTATAACGAGAATACAACTAACTGGATAATGATAAAGTATTTGGGTGATTCGTTCGTAATACGTTATTCGATTTAGGTTCTACGACCTACCCCTACTCGTCTTCCCTATTCAAGCTAAACTTATCGATCTTATTATAAAGGTGGCTTCGCTGAATGTCAATCTCTGAAGCGGTCTTGGCTACATTCCAATTGTTCTTACGAAGCTTATCCTGTATGAATATTTTTTCTGTATGATCTTTGAAATCCTGGAATTTGATAAAATTATCCAGCAGTCCCTGAACGGTGCTTGTGCCACGGGTGGGATTGGTATAGGTACGTACGTCAAGCTCGGTGATTCGCGGTCCGCAAAGGATCACGAAACGTTCGATCACGTTACGAAGCTCACGGATGTTCCCGCTCCAGTTCACTTTCTTCATCTCTTCCAAAGCTTCCGGTGTGAAAGCTTTCAAAGGGATCTTATTGTCTTCACAGGCTTCATTCAGGAAGTTCTCTGCAAGGATCGGAATATCCTCTAAACGCTCATTCAGGGAAGGAAGATGGATCAGGATCACACTGATACGATGGTATAAATCGAGGCGGAAATTATTTTTCTCAATTTCGCCAATCAGGTCTTTATTCGTAGCACAGATCACACGAACATTAACATCGATATCTTTGTCACCTCCCACTCTCGTTATTTTATTTTCCTGCAGGGCACGCAATACTTTAGCTTGCGCTGAAAGGCTCATATCGCCTACTTCATCTAAGAATAAAGTACCTCCGTTGGCCTGTTCAAATTTCCCAATCCGTTGTTTGACCGCAGAAGTGAAGGAGCCTTTTTCATGCCCGAACAATTCACTTTCAATCAGCTCACTCGGGATAGCAGCGCAGTTTACTTCGATCAATGGTCCGGAAGCCCTGTTACTGCGTTCATGAATCCAGCGTGCCACCAGTTCCTTACCCGTAC
>JBBRJE010000259.1:0-4808 GCA_038219845.1 Bacteroidia bacterium | reverse complement strand
GTTAAAATTTTGAACATAAACAATCGCTGAAATGGTAATATTCTTTGTGCTTCTTAGTGTTCTCCGTGCCTACGTGGTTAAAAAACATTTATGTATTCTGCACTAAAATAAAATTCCAGGTGGTGAAAAGATAATTTCTGCAATATTGGCTTATTGGTCAACCAAATTAAAAGAATTTGTATCCTGGTATGAATTTGAATTCTCTTCTGAGATCTTTCTTAATATTTTAATCGCAGAACTGCTCTTTGTTTTCACTGTTCCCAGGGGTAAGGTTTTCATCCTGGCCACCTCAAGCTGCGTATAGCCTTTTAAAAATAATAATTCAATAATTTCTTTCCTCTCGGGACTTAGCTGCAATAGTAATTCTTTGATATGAAGCTTATCAACAGTAAATGTATCAGATTTCACTTTATCATGCGACAAGTCAAGCCGGGAAGTGATCTCGTGAAACTTGCTATGCCTTGAACGGAGATAATCTCTGCAATGGTTCCTGGTGATATTGATAAGCCAGGTATATAATTTTCCCTTTTCAGGATCGTAAGAAGCGATCTTGTTCCACACTTTGATAAATATTTCCTGGCTAAGGTCTTTGGCAACATCCTTATCATAAACAAAATTAAAAATTTCCAGGTTTATGGCTTTTACATAATTCTTATAAAGCTGGTTAAAGAAAACCGGATCCCTGTAATCATAATTACCATTTATAAGCTGGCCTTCAACATCGATAGTAATTCCAACGATCTTATTGAGCTCACCATTATAAGACCTGATTATCTTTGCATGCGTTTCTACAAAGCCCAAATTATCATTTTTCTTAATGATACGCCGGCGAAACGTATATCCTTCCTGTCCTTTTAATGCTTCAGAAATAATTTGCTTGGTACGTTCAATATCAGAAGGGTGGGTTGTTTTTAAAAGAAAATATTCATCATTAAGTGATAATTCATTGGGCTTGTAGCCATAAATCTTATACTGGGAATCAGACCAGTACAACTTATCTGATTTCAGATCTAATTCCCAATTACCCTTGGATATTCCGGAATTTACATTAAATAAAGAAGGTGCCATCTGTTGGTATTATTTCATCATGGTATGATCAAATAATTGTACGGCAAAGTTGTTTATACTTTCATATGAATAATTACACAAACTCCGAAAAAAGTTACACAATTTTAAGATTATTAAAGAGCATATTCATGGTAAACATGATATCTATTTTACCAAATCCAAATATAACGTAAAGGAGGAATTCTAAAAAACGAAAGAAAATATACCTTTGATATAAAAAGGTGTTCCCGCCGTATAATGCAATTCAGAAACCGATTGTGTTTCATTTTTTAAACGACTCTCGGTATCAAACTGGGCCTGGTTCCAGGTGGTGTTCAATAAATTTTCTGCAGATAATCCTACTGAGAATCTTTTAAACTTGTAATTGGCAACGGCATCCAATATAAAATATCCTTTGGCCGTCACTGTATTATTTTCATTCGCCGGGCGGGAATCAATATAACGATAACGAATACTTCCGTTGAGCCCTTTCTCCCTTTTATACGTGATGCCGCCAATGCTTGTAAGGCTGGGTGCGAGCGGAATATAATTCTCGCCTTCAGGAGGGCCTAATAATCTTCCATGGGAGTAATTAAGATCTACATCGGCAAATAAATGTGTTGTTAGCTGGTAACGAACGCCAAGGTCAACGCCCAAACGCCGGGTAGGGTCACTTGTTTCAACCGTTGCTTCGTCACCTACGTACACTAATTCACTTTGCATATCTAAACCCCATAATGAAATATTCACCAGAACTTTTTTATAAAATTTGAATTCACTTCCTATTTCGTAACCCAGGGCTTTCGGAAGGCTATTGCTCACGTGATTCACAACTACTGCCCTTGCGTCGTTGGAGTGAAAACCCAAACCCGATTTAATGAAAAACTGAACACTCTTGCTTAACGCATAATATAAATTCAACTTAGGGCTCACCCGTGCAATATTTTTTGTTCCTGATGCCGTGTCATGCATTTTGTCCTCAAAATTGAAATTGAAATAATCGAAACGTGTTCCAAGATTTATGGAAAGATGTTGATTCAGATCAATGGTTTCATCAATATAAGCATTGATATTATGTTCCTTTAAGACACCATATACAACGGTATCGAGGGCAACGCGTTTCTCTGCATGCCTTAATGCAATATCTGCGTAATCGTTTCGTGTGCCTATGCCGGCAGTGCTGTGAACAGTTTTATTGAGTATGGAAAAATCCTTTTCATAGGTGCCATTGTATCCGAAAATATTTCTTTTGTCGGTCTGGTTTATTTCATCACCATGAACAGAATCTAGGAGGAAGAAAGTGAAATTGGAAAAAAGGTTGAAATAATAATTCACATAATAAAACTGGTTTTTTAGGACTGCATTATTTTTTAATACGGTGGTTAATGCAGCATTGAAATTACTTCTTTTGGTTTGTCCCCCTTCGGTAGGGTCAATGCTTCCAAAGCGGCCTATAAGCCCTGTCTTTACTGCCCTGGCGGGCACCTGTCCTGAAGCATCCCATTGGGCAGCAAAGGTGGAAGCGCTGAATGAAAGCATATTGTTTTTGTTCAGCATTCCCGAATATTTTCCGAACAAATTGAGGCGCCCGAAATTTTGTTTATTGTCGAAATATGAATTTGTGAAAACATACTCTCCGGCTACATAGGCATTTTCCTTTTCTTTTGAAAAGAGATGTTTGTTTCCGAGCAAATTAATCATGGTCATTACCCTGTACGTATTAAACAATCCAACTTCTGCCTTAACCTCATTATTTTCAATATGGTTTTTGGTAATAAACTCTCCGCTACCTGAAGTAGAGAAGTCACCGAACTTAGCATTATAAGGCCCCTTATAAACCTTAAGCTTGTCCACTGTTTCCGGAATCACGAAATGAAAATCGGCATATCCCTGCCCATGGGCGTGCGAAACCATATTCACCGGCATCCCATCAATGGAAATATAAAAGTCGGTTCCATGGTCGCAATCGAAGCCGCGTAAAAATATTTGTTCTGCTTTTCCACCACCGGCATGCTGTGCTATAAATAAACCCGGCACCAGCCTGAGCAGGTCCTGGGCAGTATTCACGGGGCGCAATTGTTTATCTACCGCAGAGATCATATCCGTTTGTGTCACTGAGTGGCCCAGGTTGATGTTCACCTCAGAAATGTTTATTGGAATTGCTTTGAGAATAATTTTTTCTTCTTGATTCGAATTAAGGACAATAGTTTTTTCAAATTTTTCGTAACCGATATAATTGACTTTAAGAATATATGTTCCTACAGTAAGGCCATTGAAAATAAAATTTCCAAGTACATCGGTCACTGTAATTTTTGAGCTGGGAGTTAAGCTGATGCTCGCTCCTTCAATTGTATTATTGCCAAGCCCCGAAATCACGTTCCCTTTAATATAAAAATTCTGAGAGAACAAATTTGCTGTAAGGGCGATAAGAAAAATAAATGATAAGCTAAATTTTTTCATAGTTGACGTTTGGATTTATAGTCTTGTAAATGTCCAGTAAAGGGCTATAAGTGCAATACACGCTGATACGGGATAGACAGCAAATTTGCGGTACCATGTTTTATCTCCCATGGTTTTGATCACACAAAGATAGACGGTGCCAATAATAAGAATCTGAGCCAGCTCTACGCCGATATTAAAAGATATCAGAGAGGTGTAAAACGCGTTGGGAGGCAATCCCAGCTCGTTAAGCGAGGATGCGAAACCCATGCCGTGAATCAGACCGAAGAGGAATACCACCGCAATCCGCCAGGGTTTTAACTCTTTGATCACCAGATTTTCAATGGCTACAAATGCAATCGATAAAGCAATGATGGGTTCAATAACGGAAGACGGTATCAATATCAGGCCTTTCATTGAGAGTATCAGTGTGACGGTATGGGCCACAGTGAAAGCCGTGGCCTGCCATAATAAAATGCTTAGCCTGGAGCTTAGCATGCATAGTCCTATGATGAATAAAATATGATCCGGCCCTTCGGGTATGATATGGCTGAATCCCAATTTTAAATAATACCAGATTATATTCTGCACCGGGCTATGTTCGAGCTGGTAATTAATCGTATGTGCTGTGAGGCAAAATGGAATAATTAAAAACAGAAACAAAAGCGAAAGTCCGGCAATTCTTTTCATCTCAGACCTTAATTTTGAAAACGCTTTCTAACTCAGTCACCAATAATGGATTTAAGTTAGGCTTATTTTTCATGGCATCATCCAATAGCTGCTTCGCTTTCATATGATCACCATTGCGCTCATAGATAAGGGCTGCATGAGACAAGAGCACGGGGTTCCGGCTATTTGTTTGTAAAGATGTTTTAATATTATTCAAAGCATTGGCATAATCGCCTTTCATATAATAAGCCCAGGCAAATGTTTCATTCACATCATTATTTGCCGGCCTGCGGTTATATTCCATCGTCGCATGCTCCAGCGCTTTATCATAGTTCTTAATTTTAATATATACATAGGCTAATTCACGGTCGGCATAATGCCCGATGGACTCATCGTTCATCCCGCTTTTGGAATCTGAATTTAATTTATCCAGAACAATTTTAGCTGTTGCTTCTGCTTTTTTATCTTCTCCATTCAACAAATACATATCAATCAGCTCATCTTTAAAAGCGTTATCATTCACCACTGAATCTGCGCTCAAATAATAATTGATGGCTTCAGTATAATTTCTTTTACCGCGGGCAAGCCTGGCCAATCCTGCATAAGCATATGGATATCCTGGTCTTTCCTGAAGTGCGATAAGGTATTGCATC
>JBBRJE010000258.1:0-4825 GCA_038219845.1 Bacteroidia bacterium | reverse complement strand
AAATTCTCTACATCACGACTCCGAAAAACCTTGAAGGTTTCGAAAACCGATACGTCTAGAATCAGAAAAAACCTTGAAGGTTTCGAAAACCGATACGTCTAGAATCAGAAAAAACCTTCAAGGTTTTGTATAGAAAATTCTCTACATCACGACTCCGAAAAACCTTGAAGGTTTCGAAAATCGATACGTCTCGACTCCGAAAAACCTTAAAGGTTTCGAAAACCGATACGTCTCGAATCAGAAAAAACCTTCAAGGTTTTGTATAGAAAATTCTGTACATCACGACTCCGAAAAACCTTGAAGGTTTCGAAAACCGATACATCACGACTCCGAAAAACCTTGAAGGTTTTCATAAAAAAATCCGTACCAATTAATTGATACGGATTCTTTAATATCGTTATTTGCTTGTTGAAAGATTGCTCCAGGCTGAAGAATTATGCTTCTTTTTCTACCTGCATAAACCCGAGCTCGATTGGTGTTGGCCTTCCGAAAATCTTCACCATCACATTCAATTTCTTTTTGTCTTCGTGAACTTCTTTTATTTCACCGGTAAATCCATTGAAAGGGCCGTCGATCACTTTCACGGTCTCTCCCACCAGGAATGGCTCTAACATCTGTTCTCCCATTTCTGCAGCCAGATCAGCAATTCCCAACAGCCTGTTTATTTCCGCAAGGCGCATAGGGATGGGCCCTTTGGCATCTTTTAAAAAATCCACAACCCCGTTGATAGCCTTGATGGTGGGCATCACTTCCCCTTTTAATTCTGCTTCAATAAGAATATATCCTGGGAATAAATTTTTTTCTTTGGAGGATTTTTTACCGTTGCGCACCTGAAATACTTTTTCTGTCGGGATAAGTATTTTGGGAACAAAGCTGCTCAGGTTATTTTTCTCCAGCTCATGCTCAATGCGTGCCTGAACCTTTTTTTCCTGCCCGCTGATTGCACGTACCACATACCATTTATACGGTGATGATTCTTCGTTGCTCATTTGTGATTTCTGATTTTCCAGGTTAAGCTCTGTAAATAAAGTTTAAAACTAGATGTGTTGCCACATCAATTATGCTTATGCATACTGCAAGAATGACGGCAGCGATAAGTACAATTACAGTACTCTCCTGTAATTCCTCGGCGGTGGGCCACGATACTTTATTCATCATTTCGTCGTAAACTTCACCGAACCAGGTACGTATTGTATTCATTTGATTTAATATATTAAAAAATTGTTGCAGGAGCACTAGGATTCGAACCTAGGTCAACGGTTTTGGAGACCGCTATTCTACCACTGAACTATGCTCCTTTGTTAAAGTAAAATCAATACGATCTTACCCCCTGCTTTTTCTAAGGGTGTGCAAAGATATAATTTTTGGGGATATTTCGGATATGGAAGCGAGTAATATCTATCACCTTAGAAGTAAAGCATAAAAAACGCATTTAAAAATTAGAGATTAACCTAATACTTTACAGAGTTCATCGGGGTTTATATGATATGATTTACATAATATGAAATACTAAATCCCATTTACGTCATTTGCATTAAAGTTTACTAATTTTGCCCCATGCGTGTATATTTAGATAATGCGGCCACCAGCCCCATAGCGCCCGAAGTAATCGAGGCGATGACCTCCATGATGAAAGATTTTTATGGAAACCCTTCTTCAATTCATAAGCACGGACGGGAGGTTAAAGCGGAAATCGAGAAAGCCCGCAAAGCTATTGCCAATTTTCTGAATTGCAGCCCGGGAGAAATATTTTTCACTTCCGGGGGTACCGAGGCCGATAATATGGCTATTCGTTGCAGCATCGATGACCTGAAGATCAGCCATGCCATCTCCTCTCCAATAGAGCATCACGCTGTTTTACACACCCTGGAAGAATTACAAAATAAAGGCAAAATTAAACTTTCCATGGTAAAGCTACTTCCCAACGGCCATATTGATTTAATTCACCTGGAAGAATTGCTTCAAGACAATGATCGTAGCCTGGTTTCACTGATGCATGCTAATAATGAAATCGGGAATATCCTGGATATCGATAAAGTATCGGCCCTTTGCCAGGAATACAAGGCCATTTTTCATTGCGATACGGTACAAACGATTGGCCACTACCGAATAGATCTGAAAAAAACAAAAATACATTTCCTGGCCTGTGCTGCGCACAAATTAAATGGACCTAAAGGTGTAGGATTTATCTATATCAATAGCGAATTAAAAATCAATCCGTTGATCACAGGTGGTGCACAGGAGCGGAATATGAGGGGAGGCACCGAAAATGTATATGGAATCATCGGGCTTGCTAAAGCCATTGAAATTGCAGATAAGGAAATGGAACAGCAGCAATCCTATATTTCCGGATTGAAAAATTATATGATCGCCCGTCTTCGCGAAAACCTTCCAGGAATAAAGTTCAATGGGGATGTAGAAGGGCGTTGTTCTTACTTCGTTTTAAATGTATGCTTCCCCCCCTCTCCGGTAAGCGAGATGATGCTATTCAAGCTGGATATAGAAGGTATAAGTGCCAGTGGAGGTAGCGCCTGCAGCAGTGGAAGCGATGTGGGAAGTCATGTTTTGGGCGCATTAGGCGTGCCCCATTCATGCAGTAATGTGCGCTTTAGCTTTGGCAAGCATAATACCAAGGAGGAAATTGATTTCGTTGTGGGGAAAATTGTTGAGATGTTAGGAGTTCCTCAGGGTGGGTAAATAATGAAAGAATTAAGGAATGAAAGAATGACTACATTTCGGTTTATTGGAAATTTTTCTTAGATTTTCAAATCCGGTCGAATTAAAACTTTACTTTTTATAAAATCATGACTGATGTATCAGCATTCATTCTTTCATTCCTTCATTTTTAATTCTTTAATTTGTATTAAAGGCCATTTTTATCAATCAAATAAATAATGCCCGCAATACCGGCTGCACCCATTTCCAATTCGCGCTTATTCACACTTTCAAAAACATCGGTGACCGCATGGTGGAAATCGAAATAGCGTTGGGTATCAGGATTCAGATCCATCAGCACACATCCCTGCTCTTTCAAGGGCCCGATATCTGCTCCGCCGCCGCCATCACGGAAATCATCCATATAATATGGCCTGAATAATTTTTTATAGGCATACAGCCGTTGGAGCGTATCTCCCGTGGCATCAAATGCAAAGCCCCGGGGCGTGAATCCTCCTTCATCACTTTCCAGTGCCAGGATAGTTTTCTCTTTTTTCATCTTTGCCAGCTCCGCATATTTGGTACCTCCTCTTAATCCGTTTTCTTCATTCATAAAAAATACGCAGCGTAGTGTATGTTTTGGCTTTATGCCCAGCTGTTTCATTAAACGTAATGCTTCAAGACATTGCACCACCCCTGCCCCATCGTCATGCGCGCCTTCAGCCATATCCCAGGCGTCAAGGTGTCCACCCATCAAAATAATTTCTTCCGGGTGCTCACTCCCTCTTATTTCGCAGACCACATTATGGGATATTGTATCAGCTAATGTCTGACTAATGATTGAAAAATTAAAAGTCAAATCCGTAAATCTTTCCAGATCAATACTTAATTGCTCTGCATCTTTGGTGCTAATGGCACAAGCCGGAATTTTAATTACAGAGTCGGCATAACGCATGGCTCCGGTATGAGGGTAAGGGTTGATGCCCACACTCATGGTACGAACGATTACGCCGATAGCACCCATATACCCAGCCTCTATAGCTCCGCGTCCACGTTGATTTACAGCACCACCATAAGCGTTAAAAGTATTGGGACGGGTATCATCCATGGGCCTGTTAAAGAAAACTATTTTGCCTTTTACTTTGTCCTTTCCCAGGGCCCTAAGTGCATCAAATGATTTGACTTCGATTACCTGTCCTTTAATAAGCCCACTGATACTTCCACCCAGGGCGCAAATATTTACCGTGGTTTTTTTATAGCCTTTGGCTTTAATATAAGATGCGCTCTCTTTTTTGCCCCGCACCCAATGCGGCACCATCACTTCCTGTTTGTATACGGTATCGAAGCCATACGATTTCATCTTAGCATAGGACCATTCCACGGCCCCGGCAGCCAGGGGCGAACCGCTTAACCTTTTGCCATAGCCTTTGCATAGTTCATATAAATTGGAATGGCATTTCCCATTCGATAATTCCTCATCAAATATTTTTTTAAGAATTATTGAATCCGTATTATTAACATCGGCCAGCCTGTACTGGGCCTGAACAAAGGTTGAAAGAATCAAAAAGAAGAGTACTACTTTTAACTTCATAAGGGCGAAATTAATTTTTTTATGAATATGTACACAAAGGATTTCTGTGATAGTGAATGGAATAAGAGGGCTTGAGAATAATTATCTGTCCTAAAGCTATTCAGTAAAGCTGTTCCATAAAATCGAAAACTAAAATAAAGAAGCCAATCCATCATCCCATTTACACACAAATGTGGATTAAAAGTGATACGATATGAAGTAAAAACGATACGATAATGACACTGCATACCACAAATTAAAATACCTTTGAATTTTATTTCATGATTCAACAAATGAATTAAAGCCCTGAACAAAACTAATATTTATTAATAATGCCTATTTATCTATTACGAAATACGTTCCCTGATATTGGAAATGGAATTTGTTATGGCCAGACGGATATTGATATGCCTTCAAATTTTGAAGAAGAGTCGATGGCTATTCCGTATATCTCCCATCTTAAAATTGATACGATTTATTGCAGCACCTTAAAACGAAGCTATAAGCTCGCTGAAAAAATTTCCCAAAATCTGGATCTCCCATTAAAAAAAGATGAGCGTCTTATTGAACTTAATTATGGCTTATGGGAAATGCAAAAAT
>JBBRJE010000257.1:0-4832 GCA_038219845.1 Bacteroidia bacterium | reverse complement strand
CCAGGGCGCCAATTCCACCATATATAAAAATTAATTTCCAGGCTTGTTTATTATAAACCTGACCTGCCCCCGGAATCACAGCAGAAAATATGGCAGCTTTTTTCGGAGAATGATCTTCCGGGTTGGTGTCTCTTTTAAAGAAAGAATTTTTTGATGGAACTTTTATATTAAGACTATCCTGATTTTGTGCAAGAAGTGTAGCAGAAAGCAAAAGGCAAACGAACAGTGTTATTATTCTCACCTGGCAAAGATAATAATTGCAATTGAAGGCTGAAAGGATTCTGGATCTCAACGTCAAACCGTTACCTATCCCCTGCTTGGATATGTATCTTAGATTAAATTTTATTGCTGAAGCAAATTCATCAGGCGTTCAAATTCACTTTCGGAATTAAATTTTATTATCACTTCACCCTTACCAATAGCCCTGGCCTTAATATTAACAGGTAGCTGATATTGGGAGCTGAGATGGGTTTGAATCGTCTCAAAATGTTTAATATATTCTGAATTTAAATTTCCCTGAAGTTTGGAAGCTGTTTTAGGTTCGGATTCATTAACCATTTTCACCAGGCTTTCCACCGAACGAACAGATAAATTTTCACGGATAAGATCTTCATAGAGACGTATTTGTTCATTTGGGTCGGTCACAGCCAGCAATGCGCGTGCATGCCCCATGCTCAATTTCCCATCACGAAGCCCAATCTGGATCTCCGTGGGAAGTCGGAGCAGCCGCAGATAATTGTTTACTGTTGTCCTGTCCTTACCCACACGATCCCCAAGCTCTTCCTGTTTCAGGCTACATTCATCGATAAGTCGCTTATAGCTTAATGCCACCTCCATAGGATTTAAATTTTCACGCTGCACGTTCTCAATGATCGCCATCTCGAGCATATCCTGGTCTTTGGCAATGCGAATATAACCCGGTACTTCGTTCAGGCCTGCCAATATGCTCGCCCTAACCCGGCGTTCCCCCGAAATTATCTGGTATTTTTCGATTCCCACTTTACGCACCGTTATAGGCTGAATTATGCCATGTAGCTTGATAGATTCAGCCAATTCATTTAATGCAAGCTTTTCAAATTCGGTACGTGGCTGAAACGGATTCGCCTCAATATGGCTTAACGGAATATTGGCAATAGAGCCCACGCTTTTGTGTGAGCCTTCCTTATTCATGATATCGTTATTTGAATCCTGTAATAAGGCGCTTAGTCCTCTGCCAAGTGCTGGTTTTTTTATAGATGTCATTTAATTGTAAATTATAAATGGTTAATGGTTAATGCAGTCATTCTTAATTATTCTCCTACTTCCATTCTGCGGTCTTTATTAGGAATAAGCGTCAGGTTATTTTTCTGTAAAATTTCCCGCGCCAGGTTCATATAATTAATAGTTCCTTTGCTATCGGCATCATGATTGATAACAGGGACACCGAAGCTGGGTGCCTCGCTTAATTTGGTATTGCGGGAGATGATAGTATCAAAGACCAGGTCCTGGAAATGTGTTTTGACTTCTTCGACAACCTGGTTGCTTAAGCGTAGTCTGGAATCGTACATCGTTAACAGGATCCCTTCAATATCCAGTTCAGGATTTAAATTATTTTGAATTATTTTAATAGTGTTAAGTAATTTGCCCAAACCTTCCAATGCAAAATATTCGCATTGCACCGGTATGAGCACAGAATCTGATGCCGTCAAAGCGTTTGTGGTGATTAACCCTAAGCTGGGGGAACAATCAATAATTATAAAATCATATTTATTTCGTACTTTTTCAAGGAGCTTCTTCATCAGCCGTTCCCTGCCGGAAAGCTCGATAAGCTCTAGCTCTGCACCCACCAGGTCTATATTGCTTGGTAATAAAAAAAGGTTATCAAAATCACTTTCAAGGATGATATCTTTCGCTTCATTGCCATTGATAATACATTCATATAAGCCCGTTTTAATTACCCTGGGGTCAAACCCGAGGCCCGAGGTGCTATTGGCTTGCGGATCTGCATCGACCAATAATGTTTTATATTCTAATGCTGCAAAGCTTGCGGCTAAATTTATTGCTGTTGTGGTTTTTCCTACCCCTCCCTTCTGATTGGCTATGCTTATGATCTTACCCATATTTTAAAATTCCGTTTCGTAATATTATCGTGAAACATTCAAAAGTAAGTGTTTCACGGAAGCAGAAAAGTGTAAAATCAGATGAATGCCTGTATAGCAGGAATAACGCGGGTTTTTGTTTTTAACATTTTATTAAAGATGTGGATAAGTGATAAAAAATCGCTTACAAGCTTCTCTTTTAAGGAACTGGATTTATTTTTTCCTTATCTAAAGGTAATAAAAACATGATAGGCACAAGGGTGTATATGAAAAAAGGTATCATAATGCTAATAAAGGAGAATGCCGTTGCCAATAACAATAAAAGTGGAGCCAGGAAAAAAGCTTTTTTCACGTTTTTTATAGTCTGCCGACGATCGTACGTCTGAGATAAATTATTCCTGTAGATATAATAATACAGCCATACCTGTGATAGCGTGGCCAAAAAGGTGATCAATCCAAATAATAGAACAGCCAGCCTGTTATTGGGATAATCTCCCATCAGTGCTGTAGGAAAAGGCAGGAAGCACATGAAAAAGAGTCCAATCGTATTGATCCAAACAAATCCATAATCGATGGTATCTGCCATCCTTAAGAGGTTATGATGTTGCACCCACATGACAGAAATAAAAAAGAAGCTGATCATCCAGCTTATGATTTTAGGCATTAGAATTATTATATCACCAAGCAATTCATCGCTGCTGGCCGGATTGACCAGGTGTGGCAGCTTAATTTCTAGTATCAATAACGTGATAATTATCGCATAAACCCCGTCGCTAAATCCTTCAGTACGTTGTTTTGGGAATTTCCATTGTTTGAATTTCATAAACATGATCTTTTACCAATTAGAATTTTATAATCCTAAAATGAATCCGTCGGGATTCATATAAAGTATGAGAATCTCAATATTTACCTTCCTAGTACATCAGGTTCCTCGGTGCACAATTCAGGCGTAAGCCAAGTGTCCAATACTGGTTCTGATTATTATAACTAACTACTGCTGCTTCCCGCCTCCGATAAGTAAAACCGGCGTCAATATAGCATTGCGGGAATAAGCGATAACTAGCAGAAAGCTCATAATAAGTAAGGATAGTTTTTATGCCTTGTCCTGTAGCATTCCCAAATTCCCCAAGCCTTTTATGGGTGGATTTCAAAAGGTCGGCGCCATAACTGAGGTCTTCAGAGCTATCAATGCCGGTATGTATGGTGAATGTTTTAAATTGAATCAGAAGTCGGGAAGAAGGTTGATAATAAATGATACCGGTTATTTCTTTTAAATTAGCGCCAAGAGGGTGAGCCATGCTTTGGTTAAAATCGGTATAGGTTAGTGCAGAATTCGTATACGCATATGTATAAGGCCTGATCAGGTTGTACTCCAGCTGGATATCGAGATTCTTTATTTTAAACAAATCAACCGCCTTAAATCCTGCCTGAACAGCGAATTTATTGCCATACCACCCCCAGCTTGGATCATTTTTGGATTTAATGAATTGGTTTCTCATATTGGTCAATAAAAATTCATCAAATACTATTTGACCATAAACCTGGTAATGCCTGCTGAAATTCCATTTATAATCCATGCCGAGTAAAACGTTATCAGGGCTCCCAAGGCTATGTTCTGCTGCCCGGTAAAAAATTACAGGATTAAGATAATTAAGCTCATAAGCATTGTTGTCTCTTTTGAAAATTACCGTTTCAAAAAAACCGAGATTGAATTTACGGCCGATATCAATGCTAAGATGGTGCGTGGCGCCAAACTTCTTTTTATAAATACCCGAACCGGTGGTATAGGCCGAATCTGTTAGCTCGTAGAAAAGATTTTGGTAATTAATTTTCCATATACGGGTATTTAATTTCAGGAATAAATGTGGCTTGGAAAAATCACTAAGGATTAAGCTACGGATACCATCGCCAATAAATTGTTTGGAGCTTCCAAATTGAAAGTTGATATGATTGGTAATGGGTGCAGAGACATATCCTTCAGCATGAAAAAAATCCACTGCATTACCTTTGAAATTTTTATAATAAGATTCCCCCGGCAAAGCATACGTGCGGGCACCATACAGCTTCGTTTGTAATGGAATACGCATTTGATTGTCGGTGGCAAACACATAAAATGAAATCTTATGGTCGATAATCCCCTGCATCTCGACCCCACGTGAATTAATATATAGATAATTATTGAACTTAACCCCGTGGAAACCCGTTTCATACGCACCCGCGAAATGGATAATGGGATTGATGCTTAAGCTGAAATTTTCGGACGATACATTGTATAATGCAGCATTCTGGACATAAAAATATTTTAGAATCGGATGCTCTCTTTTACCAGTCTGAATATAAAAAAATGCCTGGTGTTTGAAATTAACTATATTGAGAGAATCGGTATAACTATTATTGGTTGTAGAATCCAGGAGTGATAAAACGCTTTCATAGGTAAACGGTTTTGTGCTGCTATGATAGTTGGAATTAAAGAGGTTGCCGGATTTTATCTCAGCACGCTCCGAAATATGATTAGCTTCATTTCCTAAAGGGATATAGAGCTGTGCATAGAGGAATCCTTTGGTAATAATAGAGAAGAACAGACAAATTAATAACCTCATTTATTTTTTCCATTTAATACTGCATCCTTCTGCATGGATTTCCGGGTAATCTACTTCAATGCCGTCAAGAGAATATTCAATAGCATCTTCAAGATATACACGGGTTACATTGTTCTCATTATCCCAGCAATCATCAATAGCGCCTTTATATACC